>JAWETZ010000014.1:0-61348 GCA_032480835.1 Streptococcus mitis | reverse complement strand
CCTCTTTCGGAGTCGCTTGAAGTTGGTTGATAGAAGTTAGAGCTGCTTGCAAGGCTTTGTCTACTGCATCTTGTGTCTTGGCTTCTTGGATAGCTGTAAGTGCCTGTTCTGATAACTCGACGAGATGCTTCTTAGCTTCTTTATCGCTACCTAGTTCCTTGCTCTTGTTTTGGATAGCCTCTGCCAAGCTTGCCATAGCCTTGTCGTAGTTAGGCTCTTCTGGCTGGGATGGTTTTGCTTCCTCTTTCGGAGTCGCTTGAAGTTGGTTGATAGAAGTTAGAGCTGCTTGTAAGGCTTGGTCTACTGCATCTTGTGTCTTAGCTTCTTGGATAGCTGTAAGTGCTTGTTCTGATAACTCAACTAGTTTCTTCTTAGCTTCTTTATCGCTACCTAGTTCCTTACTCTTGTTTTGGATAGCCTCTGCCAAGCTTGCCATAGCCTTGTCGTAATTAGGCTCTTCTGGCTGGGATGGTGTTTCTTCCTCTTTCGGAGTCGCATGAAGTTGGTTAATAGAAGTCAGTGCTGCTTGCAAGGCTTTATCTACTGCATCTTGTGTCTTGGCTTCTTGGATAGCTGTAAGAGCCTGCTCTGATAACTCAACGAGATGTTTCTTAGCTTCTTTATCACTACCCAGTTCCTTGCTCTTGTTTTGAATGGCCTCTGCCAAACTTGCCATGGCCTTGTCGTAGTTAGGCTCTTCTGGCTGAGATGGTTTTGGTTCCTCTTTCGGAGTCGCTTGAAGTTGGTTGATAGAAGTTAGAGCTGCTTGCAAGGCTTTGTCTACTGCATCTTGTGTCTTAGCTTCTTGTATAGCTGTAAGAGCTTGTTCTGATAACTCGACGAGATGCTTCTTAGCTTCTTTATCACTACCCAGTTCCTTGCTCTTGTTTTGAATGGCCTCTGCCAAGCTTGCCATAGCCTGGTCGTAGTTAGGCTCTTCTGGCTGCTCTGATGGCGAAGTATCTTCTTTTCCATAGTTTTCTTCCTTATCAAGGATAGCTTGTAAGGCTGTGGCTGTTTTCAGAATTTCTTGAGCATTGGAAGGACTTGCTGAAAGTTGCTCAGATAATTTATCTAAGTTTGATTTGAAAGCTTCACGAGCCTCTGGAGTGTCCTTTAAGCTTGTCTGATCAAATTTATCTAACTCCTCCTTCCAGTTCTTCATAGCCTGAACTAATTCTTCTTTGGTATAAAGAGCGCTTTCTGCTCCACGAGTGATGAACTTATCAACTTGAATACCAATATTTCTAGAGGTATCATTTCGTTTTGGATCCAATTGCAAGGTTACAGCATGCCAACCTTCTTCGAGTCCAGTCAAACGAACAAGAGTCTGATCACCTTGACGTGTAGTTGCTGTACCACTGAAGTATTTCTTACCATCTACAAGAGAAGCATTTCCTTGACCATCTTGATACTCAAGTTCTTTACCATCTAGAGTAACTTTATAGACACCATGACTAGGGTCAACAAAACCTTTAACTTCAATACCTGTGCCATAGAAGTAAGCTGTTACGCTAGCATTTTTCTTCTGTTCTTCATTCAAGCGACCAAATGATGTCCAAGATTCAGTATTTTGGTATTTACCTGCCGAATTGGTTTCATGATGCCAACCTGGGCTATAATCAAGTTGACTAGCCTGATCATCATGACTTACTTGATCTTTTTGAAGCAAGTCAGCTTTCATTACTCGAACAGTTGCTTCAGTTGCAAATCCAAGCAAGGCATTGTCTGATGCACTTGTCATTTTCACTTTAAAGTCAAAAATTGAATCAGCTTGCTCGGTAAAGTCAATTGTCGGAATTGTCAAAGTCTTTTCTGTTTCACCATCTTGGAAGGTCAAATCAGCCGTTGTATCCTTATAAACCTTACCGTGAACCCCTGTTCCTGGCTCAGTCACGACATGAACTGTCGCAGCTCCTTTGCTACCACCAACACGTTTGATGGTTACAGTAACTGGTTGGCCTTTTTGAACTTCATAGGTTGTTTCTTTCAACTCAAACATACCCTTACCAGCATTATTAAGCGTATAGATACCTTCAGTTGCAATAGCTTCGCCTGTTTTATTAACGATTTTGATCGTGTGTTCGCCTGGAGCCAAGTCATCTGTTTCATAAACCATCTGGCTACGTTTACGAGCTGTATTCTTAGTTTGCACATCTGCAACCTTTTGACCATCTACATAAACAGACATTTCACCATGATGTGGATCCACTGTAGATACGACATAAGCCTTAGTTCCGTTGAAACGGTAGGTTACGCTAGCATCTTTTTTATTGGTCCACATGGATGTACCACGAATACCTTCAGATTCATCATACCAGATTGTATTAGCTTTATCGGCTGTTGTATTTGAATGGTAGTCCAATCCAAGAGGATAACCATCTGTTTTTTCGATACTGCTTGGTGTCTTATAAACAGATAAGTTTGTCAAAATAGGAGTCGCTTGTGCACCAGTAATGGTTACACGAATCTTTTGCGCTTCTACTGGTTGACCTTGGATAAGGCGACGATAACCAACAGTTGATCCTTCACCGTATGGTACCCAGCGACCATTTAGCTCCACTTCAACCTTAAACCCTGAGATACGTTGACCTTTAGCAATATCTTCTTTGAGTTCGACTACGTCAAAGCGTCTCTTTTGACCAAGATCGACTGTAAATTCACCTGTCTTCGCATCATTTGACAATGCCCAGCTAGTATCATCCTTACCATCTGTTAGGTGGCTTGCTTGATACAAGTGATTCTTACGAGTAGAGCTTGCAGTTACAGTTGCTCCCTTGGCGAAGTCAGTCGCATACATTTGATCCAAGGTTGCTCGGAATTCTTTCAAGCGAGCCACATCTGCATCTGCAAATTTACCTTCTTTATTTGGTGGAATATTGAGAAGAAGCGGCGTTCCACGACCAACAGACTTGAAGTAGATATCCATCAAATCTTTGATTGATTTTGGTTGTTGATTGTCATGGTAGAACCAACCTGAACGGATAGAAACGTCTGCTTCACCGACAGAATACATATCTCCTTCTGGATCCCCATGGTTGAGATAGTCATTCTTCACATCGTCAGTGATTTTAGCTTTCTTGACCTTATGCCAGACTGGATCTCCGGCTATACCACGTTCATTACCGATCCAACGGACACTTGTCGGTTGAGCAGAGAAGATAGCGATATCTCCTTCAGCTTCTTTGATGTACTTGAACCATTCGTCAAAGGTGTAGGTTACTTTTTGTGCTCCACTACCACGCGCACCGTCCATCCATACTTCGATAAATTTACCATTATTTCCGTATTTAGGATTGCCAAGGATTTCTTTCAGTTGGTTGAGATAGTATTCGTTGTATTCTTTTTCAGTTGAAACATGATATTTAGGGTTATTGGCATCCCATGGTGATAGGTAAACACCCATATTCATATTATATTTAGTCGCTGATTTAGAGATTTCTTCGAGAAGATCTCCCTTACCATTTTTCCATGGACTAGCAGCTACCGTGTGGTCTGTGTATTTAGATGGATAAATCACAAATCCGTCGTGGTGTTTTACAACCATGATTGTTCGCTTAAATCCTGCATCCTTCAAGGTCTTAATCCACTGATCTGTATCAAGGTTAGTTGGGTTAAAGTTTTGAGGATTTTCTCTACCGTTCCCCCATTCAGAGTTAGTGTAGGTATTCATTCCATAGTGGATGAAGGCGGCCAATTCTTCCTTATGGTAGTCCAATTGAGCCTTACTTGGCAGTGGTCCATAGTTTCCAATTTCTGTTTCTTCGTCTTTTGGATCCACTACTGGAGTCGCAGGAGTTGCTGGTTTTGGATCTTCTATTTTTTCGTATTCAAAAATAACTTGGTTCACTCCTTTATGTTGGATTGTTGCTTCTTGGCTTGCATTGACTGCACGGTAGCCTGTAATTTCTTTGGCTTGGAATCTATGAACAAAGGAAACTTCGTATTCTTTACCATCGTTATTGTCAACAGTTGCAGGCGCTAATTCTTGGTCTGTACCTTTCAAGCGGTAACGAAGATCGAAGGAACCTTTATTGACTTTATAAACAACCTTAATGACACGAGTTCCTGCAGGAGCCTTGCTCACAACACTATAATCCTCTCCCCAAGTATCTTTCAGTTGCTTGTTGACAGCTTTTCCGTCAATCGATACAATCTCATATTTTTCTTTATTTTTCTTGTAGAAGTCAGTTTTCTCAATTTCTGTTTTATAGTTATAGTCAAACTGAGTTCCAACTTCCGTATTTTCAACAAAAGTATCGTTTTCTTTGACTGGATTATCTTTTTGGTCTAGGTGCTCAACGACAACTCGTCCATAGTCAACACCTTCAAGAAGCGTCGCAATACCATTTTGATCGAAAGAGTATTTATTTTTGCCAATAACAGCTGTCTTATTTCTAATCATTTCTCCTTCTGGAGTAAAGTAGTAACGATTACCGTTATCTCCTTGGTACCAGCCTTTGACTCCATATTTATCAATGATTTCTTTGACCCATGCTAGTTGTTCAGGCGATAGGACAAGTCCTCCTCCAAAGCGATCTTTTTCAGCGATATTCATATTATCAACAGTTCCATGTTGGTGAATTCCAATAACTTTACCATCACCATTAATAATTCCACCACCAGAAAGACCAGAAACAGAAGTCAGGCGATAAGTGATGCCAACTGCTCCTTTATCATCAAGCTTTTCAGTACCCTTAACAACACCATCAGCCTTATACAACTGACCAGGGATGATTGGTTCCTTCAATTCTGGAGAAGTGGAATCTGTCGGATATCCTATGGTACTAACTGGTTCACCAGCTTTATAGTTACGATGTTCTGCAAGAGGAGTAAAGGTAGCTTCCTTATTTGGACTTGCAATCGAAAGTGGAACTGGTGCTACTACTAAAGCTAGATCATTCTTAATTCCTTCACCAAACTTTTCTTTATTCCAAAAATGAATATCCTTTTCCTTGAACAAAACCGTATTTCCTGAAGTTGGCAAAGAATTGTTCTTAGCAGTATTTGAACCTACATTGTAATAAAACTTAGTAGTATCACCGCCACGAATAGAACCTGCATTGGTATCCGCATCCTTGACTAAGAAATTATGAGCTACTGTCAACATAATATTTGGAGCTACAAAGATTCCAGATCCAGAATTGAGATAACGTTGGCTACCTCCACCTGCTAAAGGTGAACTGAAAATTGTATAAACCATAGCAGCTGAGGTAGCTGGCTGGCCTTCATAATTGATACGTTTAAGGTCTTGGCCACCATTGATAATGGCTCTATTTTCTTTTTCGCCTTCAGTTGGAGCTACTTCCGTAGGTTTCAATATACTCTTAGTCTCTACTTGTGGACTTTCTCTTTCTGAAACAATAGCTGAAGTATCTACTTGTTTCACTGAGGTATCAGGATAAGCACGATCAGAGATTTCTTCAGGGAGTACATCACCAGCCACTTCAGTAGTTTTAGCTTCCTTAGCCACTTTCTCGATGTCAGGTTCTGTTTTTTCAGTTACTTCTTCTTTTATCGCTTCTACTTTTTCATGATCTACATCTGCTGTATCTTTTGCTTGACCGTCCACTTCAAGTTTCGGTTCTGTCACAAGTTCACTAGCCGCAACATTCCCAGATGTAAAAAAAGCAAGACCGACTGCTACAGAAGCAACACCAACAGTCAGTTTACGAATACTAAAGATTCTACCTTTTTCTAAAAAATATTGTTTCATCAAATACTCCTAATCTTCTAGAGCAGTCAGCTACTGCCCGAGCCCAGTTTTAACTGGTAACAGTCTTATGTTTATTTACTTTTCAAAAACTCCTTCCAATAAACTCTTTATTTAGACCATTACAAGCACTAAGAAATCGCTTACATTTCTTTGGATAAAATAATGCTTCTAATAGCTATTTTTCATCATACTAAGTATACTATATTAGAATAAAAAAACAAAGTTTTTTTATTATTTTTACTACTTTTTTACTTTATATTTTTTGACATTCTATGGCTAAGGACAGATGAGTATAACGTTCCATTAATATAAAAAGAGGTAAGATGTATGATGTGTACCTAAAAGATTAGACAGAAAAAATCTAACTTTTAAAAGTCGGTACCTAATTTTATTTCCATTACCTCTTTTTATTTTTAAAAATTTAAGTTCTCAACTTCTCTATTATTCTCTCTTTTTCCCTATCATCAACAAACCGAGAAACATCCCTACAAATCCTACAATTGCAATACTGGACTTATCCTCACTTCCTGTTTTAGGCAGGAGATGCTGCTGCGCCGCAGGTGCTTGATAAGTATGTTCTTGCGCCATAGCCTGCACTGCAGTAGACGGGTCAGCCTTATATTCTGTCACCTTATGCACTGTTGCTTCGGCCTCGTTGACACCATCCGCAAGAGTTGGTAGATCCGAACTAGCAGACTGTACTTCATTAGCGCCACCTTCATAGGATGGAAGTTCTGATTTAGCTGCTTCTACCGCATTAGCGCCACCTTCATAGGATGGAAGTTCTGATTTAGCCGCTTCTACCGCATTAGCACCACCTTCATAGGATGGAAGTTCTGACTTAGCTGCTTCTACCGCATTAGCACCTCCTTCATAGGATGGAAGTTCTGATTTAGCCGCTTCTACCGCGTTAGCACCTCCTTCATAGGATGGAAGTTCTGATTTAGCTGCTTCCACCGCATTAGCACCACCTTCATAGGATGGAAGCTCTGATTTAGCCGCTTCTACCGCATTCACACCACCTTCATAGGATGGAAGTTCTGATTTAGCCGCTTCTACCGCATTCACACCACCTTCGAAGTCCAGAATCTCATGAATGGCGGCTTCAGCACCATTGACACCGCCTTCGAATTCTGGGACTTCATGAATAGTTCCCGGTGGATTTTCTTCGACCTCTATTTCTGGAACTTCATGAATAGCGGCTACTTCGCCGTTTACACCACCTGAGAAGTCTGGCACATCATGAACGGCTGCTTCTTCACCGTTGATGCCACCTTCAAAGACTGGATTCTCATGAACTGTACCTTCACCATTGACTGCACCTGTGAATTCTGGAACTTCATGGATTGCTGCTTTTGCACCATTTTTTCCACCAGGAACTCCTGCCCCTTCAAGACTTACAGACAAATTATGCATGCTCTCAATTGCACCATCAATGATTTCTGTAATTTCCTGACCAATATCTTCCTTACTAGCTGCAAATAGCAATGTTTTTGAATCGTACTGAGTCAAGAAGGTCGCAAAATTTCCATTTGCCAGTTTTAGAACTGGTGGCTGATTCACCAATACTTCAGAATCAAATTCTAAAGCGATGACATTTTTGCTCATCTCTACAGTATTTTTCACAGTTGCTTTCGTTGGAGCAATCCCATCCTTACTTAAGAAATCCCAGTTGAATTTCTTATAAGACAAGGTATATTCGTTTTGGTTGTTATCTGCATGCTCATAAAGCAAACCAAATTCACCATTTCCAAGATCTTGCAAGGAGTTATAAGCAAATTTACCACTTTGAATTGGATTATGCTTGAGCCAAGTTAAATCTCCATTCGCTTCCACACGTGCTACGTGCACCAAACCATTGTATCGTCCAGGTCCACCTGCATTACTGAGGACGATATACTCCTTACCATTTTGTACAGTGTGTATAGCTGACATTTGAACATAGACATCTTTGACATCCGCATAGCGCTTCACATCTTTTTCCCAAGTCGCTCCGCCATCTTTACTTGTTGCAACCTGCAAATCTCCTGTCAATCCACGCATAAAGAGTTTGAGGTCTCCATTATTCAACTGAACAACGGTCGACTCCGTATTTTGAGCACCTGGATTATTCATAGTTGAAGAGTGAATTGTTTGGTTACCTACCGGACGGTTATCATTGACCGCTTCCCCTGCATGCCAAGTTTCACCATGGTCATCTGAGTAAATGACGCGTGAAGACTGAGAACCACTTAAATAGGATACGTTATTTGTCGTGTAGGCAGGGATAACAAGTCGCCCTTTGTGAGGACCTGAGTGCAAAGCAATACCTGTACCAGGCCCAGTACCTAAGAAGTGCATCCAATCCTTACGAATACCGTAGGTAATATCTTTAGGTGCAGACCAAGTTTTACCATCGTCATCACTATAAGACATCCAGAGATAGTTAGTATTTGAAACTCTAAAGATATTCTTGTCGCTGTAATCAAAGTAGACATTACCAATCAGTTCCTCACCCTTGTAAAGGTCACCCTTATCACTATAAGCTGGTTTCTTAGGATCGACTACAACACGGTATTCTGTCTTTCTATTTTCAGGGTCAAAAACCTCACCATTTTCACGGATTGTATAATGTCCTGCTTCACCTTTTTTGTACAGAACTTGGTAAACCTTATCTCCAATTTGCTCATAGGCTTGCGGTGCTTTTCCTGGCAAATCTCTAACTGCTTCACCTTCTACAAACATATCAAAAATAGAGAATATTCGTTTAGTTTTCGGATCTTGGACTAGGGCCATGTCAATATTAACTGGTGATCCCGCATGAGCTCTTCTGGCATTCTCATTATCACGAGGATTTGAGATGACGATTCTATCTCCCCATGTTTTGCCCTTATCATCACTACGACGAACAACCATACCGATATCGCCCCAGTCAGAGTGATGCAAACGTCTCTCATCTGCACCAGCAATCAAGGTTCCCTTATCCGTTTTCAGCAGAGCTGGAATACGGTAGCTTGCAATACCATCTTTATTTGGCTTGCGGTTCTCACCACCTTCAAAAACATCCAGTTTATCAGTAACTTCTGCTCCTTCAGGAAGTTTCTTCTCCAACTCTCCTCTTTCAAAGAGCTGACTACGTTTTTTAACTTCTTCTGGTGAAAGGGTACGATCATAAACCGTTAGATTACGGACTTTAAGATTAGCGCCCCAGAAGTTTTTGCCTGTACGTTTGGTTGTACCTATTTGCACATGGTTGACATCTGGCATATCTTGGATGAAACGACCAGATTGAGGACTTGTACGAGACAAGACACCATTTACGTAGAGGCGCACCTTACCATTTGGTTGGTCTGCATTGGGTCTCTCAACTGTAAAGGTTACAGAATTCCACTGACCTGGTTTAATCTTCAAAGGAGCATTTTTATAATCACCATAAAATTGGTTCCCATTGGCATCCCGACCTTCAATGATAGCTGTGTTATCAAGAATGGCCATGGTAAAGTATTCATTTACTTTGGTATCACTAGAAACTGAGAAGAGGTTGTAAAAACGTGGAGCAGATGCATCTGGCTTAAACTCCATATGAATAGTCGCATTTTGAAGTTTTTTAAGCTTGCCAAGCTCCTCCTTCATATCAACTCTTTGCCCGTTTGAAGGATTGGTTTCAACATCTTCCTTCTCTATAACAGTATTGGCATTTTCCAACTCTCTGGCATAAAAATCACGCGGAATGTTTCCAACTTCTTCTTTGTCTTCACTCTCTGTAGCTGGATTTTCGTTTGATGCTTCTGTTTCTGCTGGTTTTTCAGACCCTGGGTTTGCTTGCAACTCTTCACGGCTCACTTCAGTTCCCTTATCCGTTGCTGTTGACAATTTGTCTGCAAGTTCCTTATCGAGATTCGTCAGATTTCCTGTCTCTACTTCCTTAGGCAATTCTGGCAAAGATTGCCCCGCTGTTTCACCATTCGTTGATGGTGCCTCTTGAGCCAAAGCAGGAGTAGCACCAAAAACAACCGCTCCAATCACTACTGAAGCTGCTCCAACTGCAAATTTTCGAATTCCATATCGTTGTTTTCTATCAAAATGTCTCTGATTCATATTTTCCCTCTCATTTTCTAACTTTGTAAAGCGCTTTCTTTTTTGTTTAAAATTTTTAGCCACTAGGACTAGACAATTTCAAAAGAAACTAAACTATTTAATGTTAATGGAAATTTCCATTATTTTTAATTTAAACAATCTTGCATAGCGTACAGTTCAGCTTTTCAATACGTCATGAAAGACATTTTACTTCTTTCATATTTTATCTTAACCTTATTATATAATAAATATATTTAGTTTTAGACTTTACAAGAGACAATAGATTCTACTTTCAAAAATAGTTAGAAATTCTAAATTATTTGAAACTAGTTTCAATCATAATCCAATCAAAACAGAGTCTGAATGACAACATCCAATACGAGTATAAAATCTAATAAACTTTTTCATGATAAAACAAGTCTGGAACAAAAAGATTTTGATTTTAGAAATTCTTTATTATAATTTTTAAAATCGATAGTTTAGATAAAAAAGCGAACAAAACAAAATTCTGATTGTCAGATAAATTGTTTTGTTCGCTTTTTATATTTAAGGTTAGACTTTTGTCTCAGACTCGTTTTTTGATTATAAATACGAATTATTTAGTACAACTTCTCTTTATTGATGAACTGCTTGAGCTGCTGTGATAAGGGTCAACTTGTACACATCATCAGCATTACATCCACGAGAGAGGTCGTTAACTGGCTTGTTCAAACCTTGCAAAACAGGTCCTACAGCCGCAAAGCCACCAAGACGTTCAGCCATCTTGTAGCCAATATTTCCTGCTTCGATACCTGGGAAGATGAAAACATTTGCTTGACCAGCTACCGTACTTCCAGGAGCTTTCAGAGCTGCAGTTTCTGGAACAAAGGCTGCATCAAATTGCAACTCACCATCGATTTCAAGGTCAGGGCGCAAGTCGTGAGCAATTTTAGTTGCTTCTACAACCTTATCAACGCTTTCTCCAAATCCTGAACCTTTAGTAGAATAGCTTAGCATAGCAATTTTAGGTTCGATGCCAAACATCTTAGCTGTGATTGCTGAGTTGATGGCAATTTCAGCCAAGGCTTCTGCATCAGGATTGATATTGATAGCACAGTCTCCAAATAGGTAACGTTCCGTACCACGAACCATGAGGAAGGCACCTGAAGTACGCGTTACATTTGGGCGAGTTTTGATGATTTGTAGGGCTGGGCGAACTGTTGAAGCTGTTGAGTGAATAGCTCCAGATACCATTCCATCAACCAAGCCCAAGTAAACCAACATAACACCAAAGTAATTGACATCTTCAACCAAAATCTTGCGTGCATCTTCTTCAGACATTTTGCCTTTACGACGCTCTACCAAGGCAGCAACCATTTCTTCAAATTGAGGATAATGTTGAGGATCAATGACTTCGTAACCATCTTCAATTCCTTCGATTTCAAGATAAATTTTAATTTTTTCAGGATTCCCAAGCAAAACAGGAATCACTTCTGTTTCTTTTACCAAACGTTTAGTTGCTTGGAGAATACGAGGCTCTTCCCCTTCAGGGAGAACGATACGAGCATTTTTACCAACTAGGTTGGCTTTGAGACTTTCAAAAACTTCCATGAGTTTTCTCCTTTAAGATAATAATTATACTCTGAAACAGTTTTTATAGAGTATTAGTTGATAACTGAGTAATAAGGTTACTGAAATCATCCGGCAAGGGACTTTCTAACTGCAAGTCCTGTTCTAAAAATGGATGATAGAAGGATAGGTAATGGCAATGCAAGGCCTGACGTTGAATGCCGTCGTCCAGACTACCTCCGTACAAATCATCTCCCAACAAAGGAAAACCAATATGAGAAAAATGGACTCGAATTTGGTGGGTTCGTCCAGTGTGCAAACGAATATCTACCAGGTGAATATTTCCATAAGAAGCTACAATCTTGTAGGATGTATGGGCATACTTTCCACCTTTAGCCACCCGTCTGGTGATAATAGAGTCTTCATCACGCGCAATAGGAGCAATAATTTCCCCCTCTGGCTCCAAGTATCCCTCACCTTTAACCAAAGCAAAATAGCGTTTCTCGATAGACTTTTTCTGCAACTGCTTGTCTAATCGTGCATGGGCATAGCCGTGTTTTGCAAAGAGCATCAAGCCAGAAGTATCTCTATCAAGTCTGGTCACAATGTGAACCTGTTGATTTTCATAATTTTGCTTGACGTAGTAACCCTTGATAAAATTGGCAATGGTATTGGAGTGATTAACACTAGGAATAGAGGCCACTCCATAGGGTTTGTTCAAGACTAGAAAATGGTCATCCTCATAGAGAATATCCAGTGGACGCTCGATAGCTTCTAGAGTTTCAAAGCCTTCCTCAGCGGGAATATCAATGGTAACTCGGTCTCCAATATCCAATAGATACGTTGCATTTTGCGGTTGGTCATTTACCAGAATAGCTCCACCTCGAAACTTAATCTTAGCCAGCAGCCCCTTAGAAACCTCGTGTTTTTTCAAGAAGGTCTTAACCTTGACATGTTCATCTGCGATAAATTCAAACCTCATTCATCCACCTCGCCGATGAAAGCATCCTTAACACGATTCCAGAAACTGGTGTGGCTAGGTGATGCGACAAAGTGAATCTTATGATGGTCGATTTGATACTCAATACGCTCAATATTTCGGAAGGAATAAACGCTATTGTCAACCGAAATAGTATGATAATCGTTTCTCGTTGGAATAAGTTCAATCTTATCCTTCTTAGGAACAATAATGGAAGAGCCCAGCGTTCGATAGACACGATTATTAAGGCTGGCAATTTCCGTTAATTGCAAAGCTTCAATGGTAGAGTGTAAAACAGCTCCGCCAAGTGACTTGTTATAGGCTGTACTACCAGTCGGTGTCGAAACTGTTAGTCCATCTCCACGAAAACGTTCAAAGTGGACACCGTTAATCACAACATCCGCCACCATGGTTCGATCAGATCTGCGGATGCTGGCTTCATTTAGTGCTCTAAAAATCTTCACTTCACCATTTTCAAGAAAGATCTTCACATTTAGAACAGGGTAAGAGACTCTTGCTCCTGTATCTAGCTGCAAATTAGTTACTAGCTTGTCCAACTCAAAATCACGATAGTCCGTATAGAAGCCCAAATGTCCCGTATGAACACCGATAAAGCGTACCTTGTCAAGCTGATTTTCGTACTTATGAAAGGCCGACAAGAGCATGCCATCCCCACCAATGGAAATAACGATATCTGGATTGGTATCATTGAGTATAAACTGATTTCTCTTCAAACGATCTCGCAATTCATATAAAACCCTTTGACTCTGTGGTTTTCTATTAGCTATCAGGTCAATTCGTTTACCTGTATTCTTCATCTGTATCGTCACTGTTTCCTACACCATCATTTAATTTTCTACTCAAAGGATCAAAAAGTGCCTGAGCTTCTTGAATATCATCACGAATTTTACCCATTTCTTCATCTAACTGATGGGCAATCTTGGATGTAATTTCCAGTCGCTTCTTAATCTCCTCTGGGAAATCCCCTTGGTACTTGTAGTTGAGAGAATGTTCTATCGTTGCCCAGAAATTCATGGCCAAAGTACGAATTTGAATTTCTGCCAAAATAGTCTTGGCTCCATTGATAGTATCAACCGTATATTCTACTACCACGTGATAGGAACGGTAGCCTGAAGCCTTTCGATGAGTAATGTAATCTCGCTCCTGTATGATCCGCATATCCTGACGCTTGCGCAAAATAGCCACAACTTCTTGGACATCATCTACAAACTGGACCATCACACGCAAACCAGCAATATCCTGTAAATCGTGTTCTAAGGTCGCATAAGTAATACCGCGTCGAGCCATTTTTTCCTTGATACTTTCAATTGGCTTAACTCGACCAGTCACAAACTCAATCGGAGAATGCTTATTTTGCTTACGATATTGCTTCCGAATACCACGTAGTTTAATCTTTAACTCACCAACAGCTTGAATGTAAGGATCTAGAAATTCTTCCCATTCTAAGGTCATATATTCTCCCTTGTTCTCATATTATCCTTCAAAAATATCTTTGATTTTTTCTCCAGATTTATATACAATAAATACAAAGCTATTATATCATATAATCCGCTTTCATAGATAAAGAAAAGGTAAGAAAAATGAAACATTTAGAAATTGAATTGAAAACACTATTGAAAAAAGATGAATATGATCGTCTAAAAGACCAGTTCACTGGTGTTACTCCTGTTCTTCAAAAAAATTACTACATCGACACGCCTGATTTTGAACTACGAGAAAAGAAAGTCGCTATGCGTATTCGAACCTTTGAAGACTTGGCTGAATTGACACTCAAAGTCCCGCAAAGTGTTGGAAACATGGAGTACAATCAAAAATTGCACCTAAAAGATGCTGAAAACTATCTGAGCAAGGAAGAGCTTCCTCAGGGACTGGTGCTGGAAGAATTGGCTAAACATGGTATCCAAAGTAAAAAATGGCAGGTTCTTGGTTGTCTAACAACGCTTCGCTATGAAATGCAAACAGCTATCGGTCTCATGGCACTGGATGAAAGTCAGTACTTTGATATTACGGATTACGAATTAGAGCTTGAGGTGGAAAATCACGAGCAAGGCAAACAGGATTTCCAACAATTTTTAGAGGAAAATCAGATTGCTTATCAAAAAGCTCCATCAAAATTGGTTCGATTTGTCAAAAGCATGAAAAATAGCTGAAATAATCTCCATTTTTTGGTAAAATAGAAGAGATAAAAATACATGAATCCCAGTTCATATATGCAAAACATATATAACTAGGATTTATGAAGTTTACAGAGGACGGTCTATAATGTCAGATAGAAAAAATATGAAACTTTTCGCACTTAACTCTAACCAAGAAATTGCACAAAAAATTGCTCAAGCTGTTGGTGTCCCACTTGGAAAACTGTCATCACGTCAATTTTCAGACGGAGAAATCCAAGTAAATATCGAAGAAAGTGTCCGTGGTTATGATGTTTACATCATCCAATCAACAAGTTTCCCTGTTAACAACCACCTAATGGAATTACTAATCATGGTCGATGCTTGTGTGCGTGCAAGTGCCCACAGTATCAACGTTGTCCTTCCATATTTTGGCTATGCACGTCAAGACCGCATTGCTTCACCACGTGAGCCACTTACAGCTAAACTAGTTGCCAATATGCTGGTTAAAGCTGGTGTTGACCGTATCCTTACTCTTGATTTGCATGCTGTTCAGGTTCAAGGCTTCTTTGATATCCCTGTCGATAACCTCTTCACAGTTCCCCTATTTGCAAAACATTACTGCGATAAGGGACTACTTGGGTCAGATGTTGTTGTCGTCAGTCCTAAAAATTCAGGTGTCAAACGCGCTCGTAGCTTGGCTGAGTATCTTGATGCTCCTATCGCCATTATCGATTATCCTCAAGACGATGCAACTCGCAACGAAGGTTATATCATTGGTGATGTTGAAGGTAAAAAAGCCATCTTGATTGATGATATTTTAAATACTGGACGTACCTTCTCTGAAGCTGCTAAAATCGTTGAACGTGAAGGGGCTACAGAAATTTATGCTGTTTCTAGCCACGGTCTCTTCGTCGAAGGAGCTGCTGAACTTCTTGACAATACTAGTATTAAAGAAATTCTTGTAACTGATTCAGTAGCAACAAAAGAAAAAACTCCTAAAAACGTATGCTACATCACTGCTAGTGAGTTAATTGGTGACGCTATCGTACGTATCCACGAAAGAAAACCAGTCAGCCCACTCTTTGCTTACAACAAAAAGAAATAAGGTGATTCTTTGATTTATTTGGACAATGCTGCAACGACTCCTATGTCAGCAGTTGCTATTTCAGCTATGACCAAGGTTTTACAAGAAACCCATGGCAATCCATCTAGTATCCATGGGCATGGTCGTCAAGCTGGCAAGCTTTTGCGAGAAGCCCGCCAGGAACTATCCCAGTTATTGGGAACAAAACCTCAACATATCTTTTTCACTTCTGGTGGGACTGAGGGCAACAATACTGCTATCATTGGCTACTGCCTTCGTCACCAAGAACGAGGAAAACATATTATCACAACTGCCATCGAGCACCATGCTGTCCTTGAAACCATTGATTACTTGGTTCAGCACTTTGGTTTTGAAGCAAACATTATCCAGCCAGAAAATCAAGAAATCACCGCCCAGCAAATTCAAGAGGCCTTACGTGACGATACGATTTTGGTTTCTACCATGTTTGCCAATAATGAGACTGGAAACCTACTGCCTATTGCTGAAATTGGCCAAATACTTAAGCAACACCCTGCTGCCTATCATGTCGATGCAGTTCAGGCTATTGGAAAAATCCCTATTCATCCAGAAGAATTGGGCATTGATTTTCTCACTGCTTCTGCCCATAAATTTCATGGTCCTAAGGGAATCGGGTTTTTCTACGCTTCTAGAATGGACTTTGATTCCTATCTACATGGCGGAGACCAAGAACAGAAAAAACGTGCAGGGACTGAAAATCTAGCTGCTATCGTAGGCATGGTTGCAGCCCTAAAAGAAGACCTAGAAAAACAAGAAGAACATTTTCAACATGTACAAAATCTAGAAACTGCCTTTCTTGCGGAGCTTGAGGGAGTTCAGTATTACCTGAATAGAGGACAACACCATCTTCCTTATGTTCTCAATATTGGATTTCCTGGTCAGAAAAATGATCTCTTACTCCTTCGTCTAGATTTAGCTGGAATTTCAATCTCTACTGGCTCAGCCTGTACCGCAGGCATTGTTCAATCGAGCCATGTTCTTGAAGCTATGTACGGAGCAAATTCAGAACGCTTGAAGGAATCCGTTCGTATCAGTTTGTCGCCACAAAATACTGTTGAAGACCTACAAACCCTCGCAAAAACCTTAAAAGAAATTATCGGAGGTTAGCCATATGGCATTTGAAAAAACCATTCAGTTAAAAAATTGTCGTTACGACTACACTCTTAGCCCTTCTGTTAAAAAGTTTACCCTCAAGGACAATACTTTTTTTGAGACAAAGGTTGGTAACTATGAACTGACTCGCTTACTTGAAAAAGTTCCAAACAGCGGTGAAGGCTTCCAACTCAAAATCATTATCAATAAAGAGCTAACAGGGGCTAAAATCAATATCACTGACAAGTTTGGTCTCCGTCTGGTTGATATTTTCAAATCAGAAGACCACCACATTCATCAGGAAAAATTCTATTTCCTCATGGATAGTTTGGTAGAACGTGGTGTCTTTACAAAATCTGAAAGATAGGTCCTATATGTTTAAACTGACCTATAAAGACAGCTATCATGTAGAGCGTACTCTCAAGTATGAAGATTATGAGGCTCTCATGCTGGCTTTGTCAGGATGTGTGACCCTACCAGATACACTTTATGTGACTTCTTTGACTTTTGAGGGACAGGAAGTTTACCAAGGACTAGTCGGAGACCTCTACCGTTTTCTATCACATGCAGATTTTTTACATCAAAACTAAGATTTTTCTTAGTTTTTTCTTATTTTTGTTGATTTTTTCACAATGTTTCTATAAAATAGAAGAATAGAAAGGTTGTGATTTTGTGAAAGATAAACAGTCCGCTATTCCAAAAGCTACAGCAAAAAGACTCTCTCTCTACTATCGAATTTTTAAGAGATTTCATGCAGAAAAGATTGAACGTGCCAACTCTAAACAAATTGCAGAGGCCATCGGTATTGATTCTGCGACCGTACGTCGGGATTTTTCCTATTTTGGTGAACTTGGTCGTCGTGGTTTTGGCTATGATGTCAAAAAACTGATGACATTTTTTGCCGATTTGCTCAATGATAACTCTATTACCAATGTCATGCTGGTTGGTATTGGAAATATGGGGCATGCCCTGCTACACTACCGTTTCCACGAGCGTAACAAGATGAAAATCATCATGGCCTTTGACCTAGATGACCATCCTGAAGTCGGTACGCAAACTCCTGATGGAATTCCTATTTACGGGATTTCTCAAATCAAAGAAAAAATCAAGAATGCTGATGTTAAGACTGCTATCCTGACCGTTCCCAGCGTTAAGTCACAAGAGGTCGCTAATCTCTTGGTTGATGCTGGCGTGAAAGGAATTCTCAGTTTTTCACCAGTTCATCTTCATTTACCAAAAGACGTGGTCGTTCAATATGTCGATTTGACAAGTGAACTCCAAACCCTCCTCTACTTCATGCGAAAAGAGGATTAGAAAGCGAAAATCATTTTATGAAAAAACCAGTTATTGGGATTACAGGAAACGAAAAAACTCATCCAGATGATGACATCATGATGAGCTACGTAGCAAAAGGCTTTGTTGAAAGCGTTAAAGACGCTGGAGGGATTCCCATCATCCTACCGATTGGTGATCAAGAAATGGCCTGCCACTATATCAGTATGATTGACAAGCTCATCTTAACAGGTGGGCAAAATGTTGATCCAAAATTCTATGGTGAACCAAAAACTATTGATAGCGATGACTACCACCTTCAAAGAGATATCTTCGAACTGGCCCTCATCAAGGAAGCTATTAAACAGAAAAAGCCAATTTTTTCTGTCTGCCGTGGTACTCAGCTCTTTAACGTTGCCATGGGTGGAACTTTGTACCAAGATATCGAAGACCACTGGCAAGATTCTTCTGCCGAATACACAACCCAACGTTTGGTAACAGAACCAGATACTGTTCTTCGAGAAATCTATGGAGAAATCTCTCATATCAACTCCTTCCACCACCAGAGTATTAAGGATTTAGCACCTAACTTAAAAATTGCGGCTCATGATCCTAAAGATGGTATCATTGAAGCTGTCATAAGTACGGATGATGTTGCCTTTCTCGGTGTCCAATGGCACCCAGAATTTCTATTTGAAAATCGTCCCAAGGATAAAAACCTCTTTGACTATGTCGTTAATGAACTTTAGATTAAATCTGTCTTTTCACGATAACTAAAGTAATTAGAATGTGAGACAATCAAATGGTCCAAGAGGACAATACCCATCAGGTCGCAGGCTTCTTTGACAAGTTTAGTGACATGATCATCATTACGACTAGGGGCTACTGCTCCTGAAGGATGATTGTGGACCAAGATGAGAGAGGTTGCCATATGCTTGATGGCATAGTGAAGAATCTCACGTGGTTCAGCAATACTACGAGTAGCTGAGCCGATAAAAATGGTCTGTTGATGGATGATTTGATTTTGAGTATTGAGATAGAGCGCTACTAAGTGCTCTTGTTTTTTATGTCCCAACTCCTGTTGCATCTTCTTGGCTAACTTTTGACTGCTGAGAATACTTTCCATTTCAAGGGTCTCGTGTTTGTGGATACGATGCCCCAGTTCAATCATGGCTTGCAATTCTATAGCCTTAACTCGCCCGATGCCAGACAGACTCTGCAATTCCTGCAGGGTCATTTTTTTTAAATCCGTTAGGCTTGAAAGATTGCTCAAGACTTTCTGGGCAATTTCAAAAACACTAGCCTGACGTGTTCCTGTCCTGAGTAAAATAGCTAGCAACTCTTGATTACTGAGCGCTTCTACTCCTTCTTGGGCCAGTCTTTCTCTTGGCAATAGTGAATCTTCTTGGAATGAAATACTGTACATAAAAATCCTCCTCACTTTATTATTCGTGAGAAGGATGAAAAATTAGATTTTTTTCTCAATTGGGGCTACACTAGCTAAAAGTTTTTTCAAACCTACTTCTGGGAAATTGATTTTTAATTCCTGAGTAGCTCCGTTACCTGAAACTTCCAGAACAGTTCCCTCTCCCCACTTCTTGTGGAGAGCAATATCACCAATAGACCAATTTGTCTCGCTAGAAGCTGATTTTGCTCCAGCTGTAAATTGACCAAATGGAAGACCGCTTGACTGGATAGATTTTGGGGCAGCACTGCGTTTACGGTCTTGAAGAGCTTGCGCAAGACTCATACCTTGACCGAAGGCAAGGCCACCACTGCTATATGATGCCTTAAAGCTTGTATTTGCTGGACGAGCCAGACCTTGATACTCAAGTAAGTCTGAGCTGATTTCGTTAATAAAACGAGTCGGACGGTTGTAGTTGGTACGACCAAAAAGCAGGCGCGAGTTGGCATTGGTCAGATAGAGAATTTTCTCTGCACGCGTAATTCCTACATAGGCCAGACGGCGTTCTTCTTCCAATTCATCTGGATCTTCAGCTGCACGACTAAGTGGAAAGACATTTTCTTCCATCCCAATCAAAAAGACAACTGGAAACTCGAGACCTTTGGCAGCATGCAGGGTCATCAAGGTCACTTCTGATGTTTCCTGACTTCCTGAATCTGTATCCGCAATCAAGGCCAAGTCATTTAAGAAACGACTCAGTTTATCCAGACCAGTTTCCTCTTCTGGACCATCAGAGGTATCATCAAAGTTTTTCGTCACAGAAAGGAACTCTTCGATATTTTCAACCCGAGCCTTACTTTCCAGAGTTGCTTGAGCATTAAGAATATCAATGTAACCTGTTTTTTCTAGAACTGCTTCAACCAACTCAGTAATGCTTAACTGGTCCAGTTGCTCCCGCAAATCCAGAATCATATTGGCAAAATCCCAGATAGACTGGGCTGCTTTTCCTTTGATGCCAGACAACATGATGTTTGCTGAAGCATCTATCATAGACACATTTTGCATATTTGCAAAATCACGGATTTTCTCAACAGTGCCTGGCCCAATTCCACGTTTCGGTTCGTTGATAATACGCTCAAAACTGATGTTATCACTTAAGTTGGCAATAAGATTGAGGTAAGCGATAATATCACGGATTTCCTTACGGCTGTAGAACTTGGTTCCACCAACCATGGTATAAGGGATGTTTGACTTGAGCAGAGCTTCCTCAATAGTACGAGACTGGGCATTTGTACGATAAAGAACTGCAAAATCCTTGTGAAGGAAGTTTTGACTGCGACTAAGTTCATCGATGGTTCTGGCTACAAATACAGCCTCGTCCAGCTCATCATTGGCACGATAGTATACGATTTGTTCTCCATCCGCATTTTGAGTCCAGAGATTTTTTGGACGGCGGTTTTTATTGTTTTTAATGACCTCGTTAGCCGCTTGGAGAATGGTTTTGGTTGAGCGGTAATTTTCCTCCAACAAGACAACCTTGGCTTGGGGATAATCCTTTTCGAAGTCCAAGATGTTCTGCATATCAGCACCACGCCAACCGTAGATAGACTGGTCCGCATCCCCAACCACACAGATATTTTTAAAGCGTGAAGCCAAGAGTTTGACCAATTGATACTGAGCGTGGTTGGTATCTTGGTACTCATCAACGTGGATGTATTGGAACTTCTGCTGGTAATAAGTCAAAACATCAGGATTTTGATCAAAGAGACGCAAGGTCAACATAATCAAATCATCAAAGTCAACCGATTCTGACTGACGAAGCTCTTTCTGATAGGCTGTATAACACTGGGCCACGATTTGCGTGTACATATCTCCAGCTTGGGCAGCATAGGCAACATCATCAATCAAATCATTCTTAGCATTGGAAATAGTCCCTAAGATGCTCCGTTCATTCCATTTTTTCGGATCTAAGTTTAATTGCTTGAGAATGCGTTTCATGAGCGTTCGCTGCTCCCCTGGATCGACAATAGTAAAATTACGATTGTATCCAATATGGTCCGCATCACGACGCAAAATACGCACACACATGGAGTGGAAGGTCGCAATCAGACAGTCCTGAGTAGCTGGATTAAGGTTATAAGCACGCTCTTTCATCTCACGCGCAGCCTTATTAGTAAAGGTAATGGCCAAGATATTCCAAGGATTGACCATCTTTTCATCAATCAAATAAGCGATACGGTGGGTCAAAACACGAGTCTTTCCAGAACCAGCCCCCGCCATGATCAACAAGGGACCTTCTGTCGTTTGCACCGCCTCAGCCTGACGGTCATTCATTCCATTCAATAATGCGTTCATCTTCTCTTCCTTACTCTTGAAGTCAATATTTCTATTATATCAGAAATCAAGGAAAATATCTTTACCTAGACTGATTGCGCGTAGGAGACAATTCTCTCATCAGTTGAAAATAAGGCCTTATATCTAGATAAGAAAATGAGCTTGGATAGTATTTCCAAACTCATTTGAATTCAATTAAACTACTAGAACAAGCCTAAAACTGTTCCGTCACTTTCAACATCCATGTTGAGGGCTGCTGGTCGTTTTGGAAGACCAGGCATGGTCATGACATCTCCAGTTAGGGCAACGATGAAGCCTGCACCCAATTTTGGTACCAATTCACGAATGGTAATTTCAAAGTTTTCTGGTGCTCCAAGGGCATTTGGATTGTCTGAGAAACTATATTGAGTTTTAGCCATACAGATTGGCAATTTATCCCAACCATTTTGAACGATTTGAGCGATCTGTGTCTGAGCTTTCTTCTCAAAGTTTACTTTGCTACCACGGTAGATTTCAGTAACAATCTTTTCAATCTTTTCTTGAACAGAAAGGTCATTGTCATACAAACGTTTATAGTTAGCTGGAGTTTCAGCAATAGTCTTGACAACCGTTTCAGCAAGTGCTACTCCACCTTCTGCACCATCAGCCCAGACACTAGCCAATTCAACTGGTACATCGATTGAGGCACAAAGTTCTTTCAAGGCTGCAATTTCAGCTTCAGTATCAGAGACAAATTCATTGATTGCTACAACTGCAGGTACTCCAAATTTACGGATATTTTCAACGTGGCGTTTCAAGTTAGCAAAACCGGCACGAACAGCTTCTACGTTTTCTTCTGTCAAAGCGTCTTTAGCCACGCCACCATTCATCTTAAGGGCACGAAGGGTTGCAACAATAACTACTGCATCTGGAGATGTTGGCAAGTTTGGTGTCTTAATATCAAGGAATTTCTCGGCACCAAGGTCTGCACCGAAACCAGCTTCAGTAACTGTGTAATCAGCCAAGTGAAGGGCTGTGCTTGTTGCCAAGACTGAATTACATCCGTGAGCAATATTGGCAAATGGACCACCGTGTACAAAGGCAGGTGTACCGTAAATTGTCTGAACCAAGTTTGGCTTAATAGCATCCTTCAAAATCAAAGCTAAGGCACCTTCAACCTGCAAATCACCTACAGAAACTGGTGTACGGTCGTAACGATAACCAATAACGATATTAGCCAAACGGCGTTTCAAGTCCTCGATGTCTGTTGCCAAGCAAAGAATTGCCATGATTTCGGAAGCAACTGTAATGTCAAAACCATCCTCACGTGGAATTCCGTTTAGAGGACCACCAAGCCCAACTGTTACATGACGAAGTGCACGGTCGTTCAAGTCCACAACACGTTTCCAGAGGATACGACGTTGGTCAATTCCCAGCTCATTCCCTTGGTGCAAGTGGTTGTCAATCAAGGCAGAAAGAGCATTGTTGGCAGTTGTAATGGCATGCATGTCCCCAGTAAAGTGAAGGTTGATGTCTTCCATTGGTAGAACTTGAGCGTAACCACCTCCTGCAGCACCACCCTTAATCCCCATTACTGGACCAAGAGATGGTTCGCGGATAGCAATCATGGTTTTCTTGCCAATTTTGTTCAAGGCATCCGCAAGACCAATAGTAATAGTTGATTTTCCTTCACCTGCAGGTGTTGGGTTGATGGCAGTAACCAAAATCAATTTCCCAACTGGATTGCTCTCAACTGCACGAATTTTATCAAAGCTAAGCTTAGCCTTGTACTTTCCATACAACTCCAAATCGTCGTAAGAAATACCAAGTTTCTCTACAACATCAACGATTGGCTTCAACTCAATACTCTGTGCGATTTCAATATCTGTTTTCATTCAAAACTCCTCTAACCTCTTATATGATAATTCATTATAACACAAAACAAGATTTTTAACATCCGAAAACTCTCTAAACGTTCGTAAATATCCCTATTTTTAAGGTTTTTAGAGCCCTTTCTTAAATTTTATATGGCTTTATAGTTTGAAACTATAGTAAATCTCCGTTTTTACCAAAAATTTATCGCTTTCATTTTACTTACCGTTTATTTTTGTGTACAATAGTGCTATGAAAATTTTAGTTACATCGGGCGGTACCAGTGAAGCTATCGATAGCGTCCGCTCTATCACTAACCATTCTACAGGTCGCTTGGGGAAAATCATCACAAAAACCTTGCTTGATGCAGGGCATGAAGTTTGTTTAATTACGACAAAACGAGCTCTGAAGCCAGAAGCCCATCCCAACCTAAGTATTCTAGAAATTACCAATACCAAGGACCTTCTACTGGAAATGCAAGAACGGGTTGCAGATTATCAGGTTTTGATTCACTCAATGGCGGTGTCCGACTACACTCCTGTTTATATGACAGGGCTTGAGGAAGTTCAGGCTAGCTCCAATATAGAAGAATTTTTAAGCAAGCAGAATCATCAGGCTAAGATTTCTTCAACTGATGAGGTTCAGGTTTTGTTCCTGAAGAAAACACCCAAAATCATCTCTCTAGTCAAGGAATGGAATCCTGCTATTCATCTGATTGGTTTCAAACTGCTGGTTGATGTTTCCGAAGACCATCTGGTTGACATTGCTAGAAAAAGTCTTATCAAGAACAAAGCAGACTTGATTATCGCAAATGACCTGACTCAAATTTCAGCAAACCAGCATCGTGCTATCTTTGTTGAGAAAGATTATCTTCAAACGGTTAACACTAAAGAAGAAATTGCAGAACTCCTCCTTGAAAAAATTCAAGACTATCATTTTTAGAAAGGAAAGCTATGGCACATATTCTCTTGGCTGTAACGGGCTCAATCGCCTCTTACAAGTCGGCAGATTTAGTCAATTCTCTAAAAAAACAAGGTTATCAAGTCACTGTCTTAATGACTCATGCTGCTACAGAGTTTATTCAACCATTGACACTACAGGTACTCTCACAGAATCCTGTCCACTTGGATGTCATGAAGGAACCCTATCCTGATCAAGTCAATCATATCGAACTTGGAAAAAAAGCAGATTTATTTATCGTGGCCCCTGCAACAGCTAACACTATTGCAAAACTAGCCCACGGCTTTGCGGACAACATGGTAACCTGTATGGCTCTGGCCTTGCCAAGTCATATTCCCAAACTCATCGCACCAGCTATGAATACAAAAATGTATGACCATCCAGCAACTCAGGCTAATCTGAAAACATTAGAAAACTACGGCTATCAGCTGATTGCTCCAAAGGAATCCCTACTAGCTTGTGGAGACCACGGACGAGGGGCCTTAGCTGACCTCGCAATTATTTTAGAAAGAATAAAGGAAACTCTCGATGAAAAAACGCTCTAATATTGCGCCCATTGCTATCTTCTTTGCAACCATGCTTGTGATTCACTTCCTGAGCTCACTTATCTTTAACCTTTTTCCATTCCCAATCAAACCGACTATCGTTCATATTCCTGTCATTATTGCTAGCATTATTTACGGTCCACGAGTTGGGGTTACACTTGGATTTTTGATGGGGCTTCTTAGCTTGACCGTTAACACAATCACGATTCTGCCGACAAGCTACCTCTTCTCCCCATTTGTACCAAACGGAAACATCTACTCAGCTATCATTGCCATCGTTCCACGTATTTTGATTGGTTTGACTCCGTATCTAGTTTATAAACTGATGAAAAATAAAACTGGTTTGATTCTAGCTGGTGCCCTTGGTTCACTTACCAACACAGTCTTTGTACTTGGTGGAATTTTCTACCTTTTTGGAAATGTCTTTGATGGTAATATCCAAAAACTCCTAGCAACTGTTATCTCAACAAATTCGATTGCTGAATTAGTTATTTCCGCAGTTCTAACCCTAGCCATTGTTCCAAGACTACAAACCTTGAAGAAATAAAAACAATCTCCGCTTTCATACTTGAAGGTGGAGATTTTGCTCTATATCGTTACTATTATTAGTGAAATCTTTATAAATATTTAATTTAAAATGACCTATAAACTTAAGTAAATCCTTGCTTTATTGTCTTGTTTATTGTACTATACTAATGTATATACAGCTAAAAGGAGATTCTTATGAATACACGGAAAAAGACACAATTTATGACAATGACTGCCCTCTTAACGGCTATTGCGATTTTGATTCCAATTGTTATGCCTTTTAAGATTGTCATTCCTCCTGCTTCCTATACTTTAGGAAGCCACATCGCTATTTTTATTGCCATGTTCTTATCGCCCTTAATGGCTGTTTTTGTCATCCTAGCCTCTAGTTTTGGATTTTTGATGGCTGGCTATCCCATGGTTATCGTTTTTCGGGCTTTTTCCCATATCTTTTTTGGGACTTTGGGCGCTCTTTACCTACAGAAATTTCCCGATACCCTAGATAAAGCAAAATCTTCCTGGATTTTCAACTTTATTTTGGCTGTCGTTCATGCCCTTGCTGAAGTATTAGCCTGTGTCCTTTTTTACGCAACTTCCGGTACCAATGTAGAAAATATGTTCTATGTTCTATTTGTGCTAGTTGGATTTGGAACAATTATCCATAGTATGGTAGACTATACATTAGCACTAGCTGTCTATAAAGTGCTTCGAAAACGCCGGTAAAAGGAAGAACTATGACAAAAGATCGCAAACAAGCCCTGCTCCAACTCTTGAAAGAAGCTCCTAAAGCCCTCAATGGCCAAAGTTTGGCTGAACATTTTCATGTCACACGTCAGGTCATTGTCCAGGACATTGCAATTTTGAGAGCCGATGGCGCTCCTATCCTATCCACCAATCGTGGCTACGTCTATAAGCAAGTTGATGTCAATCCATACGTCCACAAACTTTTCAAAGTTAAACATGAAGTTGAAGAAATCGGGCAGGAACTCCTTGCTATCGTAGACAATGGTGGACGTGTTCAAAATACCTTGATTGACCATCCCGTTTATGGAGAAATTGAAACCTTGCTGAAACTGTCTTGTCGCAGAGATGTGCAACATTTTCTAGAACAAGTCGAGCATTCAGACTTTAGACCACTGTCTGAATTAACAGATGGCATCCATTACCACCTAGTCGAAGCTGAAACACAACAAGACCTCCACTATATCGAGGAGGCCTTGGATCAACTCGGTTATTTAGTAAAAGACTAGAAGATTTTCTTCGACCAGCCATCTTCTGTACGATGACGGTAGAAAAACTCTGATTTGTCCGGAGCTTCCATCATTTCCATCAAAGGTAACATATCATAGGCCAGATCCAAGTTTGGAATCTGGTCTTTTTGCACCCAAGAAACTTCTCCCTCTTCTGAAGATTGAAGAGTTCCAGTAAACTCTGTCGCCTTATAACAAATGACAATATAGCGCCCACCAGTATCCAGAGGCCAATTTTTAATACCAACCAATTGAGGATTCTGAATGGTCAGACCTGTTTCTTCATAGATTTCACGAATGACTGACTCTGCGAAAGACTCGCCATTTTCTACATGGCCTCCAGGAAAGGCATAGCCAGACCAGCGATTGTTTTCAGGGGCGCGATACTGCATCACCACGCGCTGAGTTTCGAGGTCTTCAATCAGACAAATGTTTGTTAAAATCGTTAATTGGGAACGGGACATATTTTCTCCTTTAAGTACTATTCTAATCCAACGCCTTCACTTCCAACATCATATCACGAATCTGAGCTGCTAGTTCAAAGTCAAGCACTTCGACGGCTTCTTGCATTTGTTTTTCGAGTTTTTTGACGAGGTCTTTACGTTCCTGTTTATTAAGGCTATTGATATCGACTTCCTTGTCCTCTTCCTTAGCAACTGCCTTAGTCACGGCAATCAAGTCACGAATTTCTTTCTTAATGGTTTGTGGAACGATGCCATGCTCTTCATTATAAGCCATCTGGATTTTCCGACGGCGAGCAGTTTCATCAATGGCACGTTGCATAGACTGGGTAACTGTGTCAGCGTACATGATGACATGACCTTCGCTATTACGGGCAGCGCGGCCAATGGTCTGGATGAGACCACGCTCATTTCTTAGGAAGCCTTCCTTGTCAGCATCGAGAATGGCAACCAAACTTACCTCAGGAACGTCAATTCCTTCACGAAGGAGGTTGATTCCGACCAAGACATCAAAGATACCCAAGCGCAGGTCACGGATAATCTCCGTCCGTTCCAAGGTCTTGATATCCGAGTGCATGTACTTGACCTTAATGCCCATTTCCTTGAAGTAGTCGGTTAAGTCCTCTGCCATCTTCTTGGTTAAGGTTGTGATAAAGGTACGCTCATTCTTCTCAACACGGGCATTAATTTCACCTAAGAGGTCATCAATCTGTCCCATAGTCGGACGGACTTCCACTTCAGGATCTAGAAGCCCTGTCGGACGAATAATTTGCTCAATCACTGTCTCGGTCTGTTCATTCTCATAGTCACCTGGTGTCGCTGAAACGTAAACAATCTGATGAACATGGCTTTCAAACTCCTCACGACGGAGAGGTCGATTGTCCAAGGCTGACGGCAAACGGAAACCATAATTAACCAGCATTTCTTTACGAGAGCGGTCTCCATTGTACATACCCTTGATTTGTCCCATAGTCATATGACTCTCGTCAATCATAATCAAAAAATCATCTGGAAAGAAATCTAAGAGCGTATAAGGAGGCTCACCTTCGCTACGCCCATCCATGTGGCGAGAATAATTTTCAACCCCGTTGGTATAGCCCATCTCACGCAACATTTCGATATCATACTCTGTCCGCTGTTTCAAACGTTGGGCTTCAAGCAGTTTACCTTCCTTCTCAAAGACAGCTAGTTGTTCTTCTAATTCTGCTTGAATCTTGGCAATGGCAACTTCCATGTGGTCGTCATTGGTCACAAAGTGAGTCGCAGGGAAAATCGCCAGATGATCCACTTCTCCCAACACCTGACCTGTCAGAGCCTCAACTTCACGAATACGGTCAATTTCGTCTCCAAAAAATTCTACTCGAAAGGCATGCTCATCACGGGAGGCTGGGAAAATCTCTACCACATCCCCACGAACGCGAAATCTTCCCCGTTGGAAATCAATATCATTACGTTCAAACTGAATATCTACCAAGTCATTCAAGAGTTTATCACGAGAAATCTCTAGACCAGGACGGAGACTAACGACACTATCAGCGTATTCTTTGGGCGAACCCAAACCATAGATACAAGAGACTGAGGCCACGACAATGACATCGTTGCGCTCCAAAAGAGCCGAAGTCGCTGAGTGGCGGAGCTTGTCAATCTCATCGTTGACAGAACTATCCTTTTCAATATAGGTATCACTGGAAGGAACATAGGCCTCAGGCTGGTAATAATCATAGTAGGAAACAAAGTACTCAACTGCATTTTCAGGGAAAAATTCCTTAAACTCCCCATAGAGCTGTCCTGCTAGAGTTTTATTGTGGGCAATAACCAGAGTTGGCTTATTGACTTTGGAAATGACCTGACTCATGGTATAGGTCTTCCCTGTTCCGGTCGCCCCCATCAGAATCTGAGCTTTTTCTCCACCCTCGATATTATCAACCAACTGCTCGATAGCTTGAGGTTGGTCTCCTGATGGTTGATATTTTGATACTAGTTTAAATTGATTGTCAGTAATGCGGTTAATCATAAGAATCCTCTCTCCATGTGCTATTCCTATTTTAGCATACTTATAGCATTTTCACGAAGAAAAGGACGGACCGAAGTCACATCCTTTCATTTTCTTTCTTTAATTGATAAGCGAGATAGATAATCAGCAGTAACAAGACTAGACTTGTCATGATAGAACCTTCTATGCCAAAAGAACCTCCTGATAGCCAGCTCTGATCGCCTTGTGGTAAAAAGGTCATCAGTGATGTTCCTGACGATTGACCACTAACTAAAATCCCAAAGAGATTGCCCTGAGCAAAATTCCAAGCACCATGAATACCTGCAACACCCCAAACTGTATCTGTTTTGAGGAGGTAAAGTGACATGGCAACTCCGAATAAAAAGAGATTCACTAGAGATAGAGGGGTGAGACCAGAATTTCCCGCATGAAGCAGGGTAAAGAACAGGTTAGATATAAGAACAGCTAGTTTTAGATTGGTTCTTGAGGCCAATTGAGGAAGGAGCCAAGCACGGGCCACCACTTCTTCTGCTGTCCCCTGTAAAATCCAAAATGGAATAGTAAAAATGACAAAGGCAAGCGAATAAGGATTCAAGTTAATGGACTCAAAACGATATTGCCCTAAGGCCACCAAACCTAACAAGGTCAGAAGAAAAAGTGCCAGACCTATACCAAATCCTTTAAGAAGATTGCTGAGGAAATTTTCTTTATAAAATCCTAAAGTTCGAATAGGTCTTTTCTCAACTTTTCTAGTCCATCTGAACACAGTGTTGAGAACGAAACCAAAGGACAGCAATTCTAAAATTAAACGAAAGTCACTTGTTTTATCCATCAAGCTCTGCTGCAAGGTTTGTAAAAAGGCAGCAAAAGCTTGACCAGCTTCTCCAAAATTTCTAGCAAGTCTGACGAGAGCTAACAAACTAATACCATATAAAGTATAAGCCACAAACTCTCCTATGAAGACAAAAACAAAGGCTAACAAGGGGCTTGTGTAAATGTTTAAACTCATTTTTGAGGCTTGGAAGTCTTTAAATATTCTTTTGTTCTTCATATCCCTGTCCTCTTTTCTTCTATTATATACTATTATTATAGCACTTTATAGTAGCAATTCAAGAAAGAAAAGAAATAACCTATGTTATATTTTATGACACAAAAATATAAAAATTTGCCTTTTTTTACTTTTTCTGATATAATGGGAAAATATTCGGAAAAGGAGACTAAAAATGAAGAAAAAATTTCTAGCATTTTTGCTAATTTTATTCCCAATTTTCTCATTAGGTATTGCGAAAGCAGAGACGATTAAGATTGTTTCTGATACCGCCTATGCACCTTTTGAGTTTAAAGATTCAGATCAAACTTATAAAGGAATTGATGTTGACATTATCAACAAAGTCGCTGAGATTAAAGGCTGGAACATTCAGATGTCCTATCCTGGATTTGACGCAGCGGTCAATGCGGTCCAAGCTGGTCAAGCTGACGCTATCATGGCAGGGATGACAAAGACGAAAGAACGTGAAAAAGTCTTCACCATGTCTGATACTTACTATGATACAAAAGTTGTCATTGCAACTACAAAGGCACACAAGATTAGCAAGTACGACCAATTGTCTGGTAAAACTGTTGGTGTTAAAAACGGAACAGCCGCTCAACGTTTCCTAGAAACGATTAAAGATAAATACGGCTTTAGCATTAAAACATTTGACACTGGTGATTTGATGAACAACAGCTTAAGTGCTGGTGCCATTGATGCTATGATGGATGACAAACCTGTTATCGAGTATGCCATCAACCAAGGTCAAGACCTCCATATTGAAATGGATGGGGAAGCTGTAGGTAGCTTTGCATTCGGTGTGAAAAAAGGAAGTAAATACGAGCACCTGGTCACTGAATTTAACCAAGCCTTAGCTGAAATGAAAAAAGATGGTAGTCTTGATAAAATCATCAAGAAATGGACTGCTTCATCATCTTCAACAGTGCCAACCACAACTACTGCAGCTGGTCTAAAAGCAACTCCTGTTAAAACTAAGTACATCATCGCCAGCGATTCTTCTTTTGCACCTTTTGTTTTCCAAAACTCAAGCAACCAATATACTGGTATCGATATGGAACTAATCAAAGCTATTGCAAAAGACCAAGGTTTTGAAATTGAAATCACAAACCCTGGTTTCGATGCAGCTATCAGCGCTGTACAAGCTGGTCAAGCTGATGGTATCATTGCTGGTATGTCAGTCACTGATGCTCGTAAAGCAACCTTTGATTTCTCAGAATCCTACTATACTGCTAATACTATCCTTGGTGTCAAAGAATCAAGCACTATTGCTTCTTATGAAGATTTGAAAGGTAAGACAGTTGGTGTTAAAAACGGAACTGCTTCTCAAACCTTCCTAACAGAAAATCAAAGCAAATACGGTTACAAAATCAAAACCTTCGCTGATGGTTCATCAATGTATGACAGTTTAAACACTGGTGCCATTGATGCCGTTATGGATGATGAGCCTGTTCTCAAATATTCTATCAGCCAAGGGCAAAAATTGAAAACTCCAATCGCTGGAACTCCAATCGGTGAAACAGCCTTTGCTGTTAAAAAAGGAGCAAATCCAGAATTGATTGAAATGTTCAACAACGGACTTGCAAACCTTAAAGCAAACGGTGAATTCCAAAAGATTCTTGACAAATACCTAGCTAGCGAATCTTCAACTGCTTCAACAAGCACGGTTGATGAGACAACTATCTGGGGCTTGCTTCAAAACAACTACAAGCAACTCCTTAGCGGTCTTGGCATCACTCTTGCTCTAGCTCTTATCTCATTTGCTATTGCCATTGTCATCGGGATTATCTTCGGTATGTTTAGCGTTAGCCCATACAAATCTCTCCGTGTGATTTCTGAGATTTTCGTTGATGTCATTCGTGGTATCCCATTGATGATTCTTGCAGCCTTCATCTTCTGGGGAATTCCAAACTTCATCGAGTCCATCACAGGCCAACAAAGTCCAATTAACGACTTTGTAGCTGGTACCATTGCCCTTTCACTCAATGCTGCAGCTTATATCGCTGAGATTGTTCGTGGTGGTATTCAAGCCGTTCCAGTTGGTCAAATGGAAGCCAGCCGAAGCTTGGGTATCTCTTATGGAAAAACCATGCGTAAGATTATCTTGCCACAAGCAACTAAATTGATGTTGCCAAACTTTGTTAACCAATTCGTTATCGCACTTAAAGATACAACAATCGTATCTGCTATCGGTTTGGTTGAACTCTTCCAAACTGGTAAGATTATCATTGCCCGCAACTATCAAAGTTTCAAGATGTATGCAATCCTTGCTATCTTCTATCTTGTAATTATCACACTTTTGACTAGACTAGCGAAACGCTTAGAAAAGAGGATTCGTTAATGGCAAAATTAAAAATTGATGTAAATGATTTACACAAGCACTATGGTAAAAATGAAGTTTTAAAAGGAATTACGACTAAGTTCTATGAAGGAGATGTTGTTTGTATCATCGGTCCTTCAGGTTCTGGTAAGTCAACTTTCCTCCGTAGCCTTAATCTTCTAGAAGAAGTCACTAGTGGTCACATCACTGTGAACGGTTATGACTTAACTGAAAAAACAACCAACGTTGACCACGTCCGTGAAAATATTGGGATGGTGTTCCAACACTTCAACCTCTTCCCACATATGTCTGTTTTGGACAACATCACCTTTGCTCCTATTGAGCACAAGTTGATGACTAAGGAAGAAGCTGAGAAATTGGGAATGGAGTTACTTGAAAAGGTTGGACTAGCAGATAAAGCTAATGCCAATCCAGATAGCCTATCAGGTGGTCAAAAACAACGCGTGGCCATCGCTCGTGGACTAGCAATGAATCCAGACATCATGCTCTTCGACGAACCAACTTCTGCCCTTGACCCTGAGATGGTTGGAGACGTACTAAACGTTATGAAAGAATTGGCTGAACAAGGCATGACCATGATTATCGTAACCCATGAGATGGGATTTGCCCGTCAGGTTGCTAACCGTGTTATCTTTACTGCAGATGGTGAGTTCCTAGAAGACGGAACACCTGATCAAATATTTGATAACCCTCAACACCCTCGTCTGAAAGATTTCTTGGACAAGGTCTTAAACGTCTAAACTCAAACTGTAAGGATTTCCTTACAGTTTTTTTCTATCTCGTATTGGATTTTTTGATTTTTCGGAAAATTATGTTAGAATTAAGTTTATGAAATGAGGTTTCCTCATACCTAGCAAGACTAGGAATAAAAATAGAAATTAGGTAGCTAGATGTCATCTAAGGTTATTGTTACAATTTTTGGTGCGAGTGGAGACCTGGCTAAACGCAAGCTCTACCCTTCCCTATTTAGACTATATAAATCCGGCAATCTTTCCGAGCACTTTGCCGTTATTGGAACTGCCCGTCGTCCTTGGAGCAAGGAATATTTTGAATCTGTAGTGGTTGAATCTATCCTTGATTTGGCAGATAGTACCGAACAGGCTCAGGAGTTCGCTAGTCACTTCTACTATCAAAGCCATGATGTCAATGATACAGAACACTATATTGCTCTACGTCAATTGCAGGCTGAACTAAATGACAAGTACCAAGCTGAACACAACAAGCTTTTCTTCTTATCTATGGCACCTCAGTTCTTTGGAACCATTGCCAAACACCTTAAGTCTGAAAACATTGTAGATGGAAAAGGTTTTGAACGTTTAATCGTTGAGAAACCATTTGGAACAGACTACGCAACTGCAAGCAAGTTGAATGACGAACTCCTAGCGACATTTAACGAGGAACAAATTTTCCGTATCGACCATTATCTTGGTAAGGAAATGATTCAAAGTATCTTTGCAGTTCGCTTTGCAAACCTGATTTTTGAAAATGTTTGGAATAAGGACTTTATTGACAATGTTCAAATTACCTTTGCAGAGCGCTTGGGTGTAGAAGAACGTGGTGGCTACTATGACCAATCTGGTGCCCTCCGTGACATGGTACAAAACCATACTTTGCAACTGCTTTCCCTCCTTGCCATGGACAAGCCGGCCAGCTTCACAAAAGACGAGATTCGTGCTGAAAAGATTAAGGTCTTTAAAAACCTCTATCATCCAACTGATGAAGAGCTTAAAGAACACTTTATCCGTGGTCAATACCGTTCAGGTAAGATTGACGGCATGAAATACATCTCTTATCGTAGCGAGCCAAATGTAAATCCAGAATCAACAACTGAAACCTTTGCATCTGGTGCCTTCTTTGTAGACAGCGATCGTTTCCGTGGTGTTCCTTTCTTCTTCCGTACTGGTAAACGTCTGACTGAAAAAGGAACTCATGTCAACATTGTCTTTAAACAAATGGATTCTATCTTTGGAGAACCACTTGCTCCAAACATTTTGACCATCTATATCCAACCAACAGAAGGCTTCTCTCTTAGCCTAAATGGGAAGCAAGTAGGAGAAGAATTTAACTTGGCTCCTAACTCACTTGATTACCGTACAGATGCGACTGCAACTGGTGCTTCTCCAGAACCATACGAGAAATTGATTTATGATGTCTTAAATAACAACTCAACTAACTTTAGCCACTGGGATGAAGTCGGCGCGTCATGGAAATTGATTGACCGTATCGAAGAGCTCTGGGCTGAAAATGGTGCCCCACTTCATGACTATAAAGCTGGAAGCATGGGACCTCAAGCAAGCTTTGACTTACTTGAAAAATTCGGTGCCAAATGGACTTGGCAACCAGATATCGCCTATCGTCAAGATGGTCGTTTAGAATAAAAAAATTTCCTGCAAGTTTGTGCCTTGCAGGATTTTTGCTTCTGATTAGATTAAGCCTTCCAAGAGACCCTTCATAAAGTTTTCTGAGTTAAATTCTCCAATATCATCGATTTTTTCACCAAAACCAATCAATTTTACAGGAATATTGAGTTCTTCACGGATGGCTAAAACAACACCACCTCGAGCAGTTCCATCAATCTTAGTCAAGACAATTCCAGTTAATGGCGTGATTTTCGAAAATTCTTTGGCCTGTACAAGAGCGTTTTGACCTGTTGATGCATCAAGTGCCAAGAAGGTTTCATGCGGAGCTTCGGGCACAACACGTTTGATAATACGACCAATCTTTTCCAACTCAGCCATAAGGTTATCCTTATTTTGCAGACGACCAGCTGTATCAATCATAAGAATATCGATACCTTCAGACACAGCACGTTCCATGCCATCAAAGACTACACTGGCTGGGTCAGCTTTTTCAGGTCCAGTTACTACTGGAACATCTACTCGTCGGCCCCATTCAGCTAGTTGAGCCACTGCACCTGCTCGGAAGGTATCTGCCGCAACTAGCATGACCTTCTTACCAGCTTGTTTGTAGCGGTGGGCTAGTTTTCCGATGGATGTTGTTTTCCCAACACCATTGACACCGACGAAGAGCATGACAGTCAAGCTATCTTGGAAATGGATACTTTCATCATAGTTGCCATCTTTTTCATAAAGCTCAACCAATTTCTCTATGATGACACGGCGAAGCGCATCAGGTTTCTTGGCGTTTTCAAGCTTGGCTTCGTAACGTAACTCCTCTGTTAAGTTAGAAGCGACTTGGACACCAACATCACTCATGATCAGCAATTCTTCCAGTTCCTCGAAAAATTCTTCGTCAACAGAGCGGAAGTTTGCAAAGAAGGCGTTCAAGCGAGCACCGAATCCTGTACGAGTTTTCTTAAGACTGCGGTCATATTTTTCTTGAACAGTTTCTTCTGCTTGAGGAGCTTCTGGTTCAAGAACTTCAGAACTATTTTCTTCGACAGTTTCTACGAACTCAGTATTCTCTTCCACTGCAACTTCTTCTGAATTTGGCAATTCTTCTATTTCTTCTTGAGAAACTTCTACAACTGGGTCTGAATTATAATTTTCTTCAACTGTGTCTTGATTATCCTCTTCTTGGAGCACAGCTTCTTCAGCAGCCTCTGCTTCTTCTTGAGAAACTTCCTCAGCTTCTGTAAGGGCAGTCTCAGTATCTTCAGACAAATCAAGATTTTCCAGAGCTTCTTTCACAACTTCTTCGATTTTAGGTTCTTCTTTTTTTCCGAATAGACGGTCAAACAATCCCATATCTTAGTTCTCCTTTAGCACGTATTCTTCGATTGCCCAGGCGACAGCTTCTTCATCATTGGTCATTGGAGTCACCACATTTGCGACTGCCTTGACTTCAGGAACAGCGTTTTGCATGGCAACACCAAGCCCTGCCCATTCAATCATAGAAAGGTCATTGGCTTCATCACCACAGGCCATCACTTGGCTTTGATCAATTCCCAGATGGCTGATTAGTTTGGCCAAACCGGTTGCTTTGTGTACATTCTTTGGTGACCACTCTAGCAACATTTCACGTGATTTAAATATTTCATATTGTTCAAATAATTCTGGCGAAATCTTCTGAATGGCTGCATCCAAGGGTTCTTGAGCAAAGGCAGTCACGCATTTATTGTAGGTCATTTGACTAGACAAGTCTTCAAAGTCAACTGGTACAAAGGTCAAAGCTGGATTAAATTTGGCATAAAGACTTTCTAGGTCCGATTGAATTTGATAAACAGTTCCTTCTGAAATGGCGTCAAGCGGTAGTGATAATTTCTCTGTTTCCTCATACAAGCGTGCCACATCATCATATGAAAAGACTGTTTTATCAAGAATTTCTCCTGTATTTTTCTGAACCAAACCACCATTAAAAGTAATGGTATACTCATCTTCGTGGCCGTCAGTCCCTAGCTCATGGAGAAAGAAATCCATAGCTTTTAAGGGACGACCAGTTGTCAATACGACCTTGATACCACGATCACGCGCAGCTTTCAAGGTTGCCTTGGTACGATCCGTCAGCCTTTTATCAGTAGTCAGCAAGGTCCCGTCCAAGTCTAATGCAATCAATTTTATATCTGCCATTATAAGCCCTCCATATAAGCTATAACCGACTGGTCCTTATGGTGACCAATTACAGTCTCTGCTAATTCTAAAATTTCTAGTCGTGCATTTTCAGGAGCTACAGGATGTCCCACAACCTGCATCATATGCAAATCATTTAGATTATCTCCAAAAGCCATAACTTGATCCATCGTGATACCAAGTTTTTTAGCTAATTCAACAATGGCCACTCCCTTATCGACATAGTCCAGAACAATATCAATAGATTCAAAGCCAGTTGTCATGGCCTTAACACCAGGAACATTTTCGTTTACCCAAGCTTCACCAGCTTCCAACGTTTCTTCTGTAAAGTTGGTTGTAAATTTGAAAATATCATCTGCGATATCTTCTAGACTCGCTACTTTTTGAATATTTTCATTATAATGCTGGCTTTCTTTCAAATAGGTTTCATCAACCGTATCCAGCACATAAGAGCCTTTTCTCCCCGTCAAGAGCAATTTATTGATATCTACATAAGGTGACGTTTTCAGCTTTTCAAAAGTTGCCAGATAAAACTCACGAGACATGGTCGCTTCATACAAGTCCTGACCTTGATATTCTACCAAACTGCCATTTTCCGCTATGAAAATAATGTCATCACGAACATCAGCAAATAATTTTTCTAGAGACAGAAATCCCCGACCCGAAGCCACTGCAAAGTAAATCCCTTTTTCCTTGTAGGAAGCCAAGAGAGACTTGAGACGGTCCATATCAAAGCGTCCATTCCCATCTAGGAAGGTTCCGTCCATATCCGTTGCTACTAGTTTAATTGTCATCCTTCAATACTTTCTAAATCTTTTAACTTAACTGAAACAATCTTTGAGACACCTGATTCTTGCATGGTCACTCCATAGATAGAATCGGCCGCTGCCATGGTTCCCTTACGGTGGGTTACGACGATAAACTGGCTGTCCTTGTCAAAGCGGTTTAGGTAATCCCCAAAGCGTTTGACATTGGCTTCGTCCAGCGCAGCCTCTACTTCATCCAAGATAACAAACGGGATAGTCTTAACTCGAATGATAGAGAAAAGCAAAGCAAGAGCCGATAAGGCTTTTTCCCCACCACTCATGAGGTTGAGAGACTGAATTTTCTTACCTGGTGGTTGGACAGAAATCTCAACCCCAGCTGTCAGCAGGTCTCCCTCAGTCAAGATCAGGTCCGCCTGACCTCCGCCAAACATCTGCTTGAAGGTCACTTTAAAGGACTCACGAATAGCTTCAAAGGTTGATTTAAAGCGTTCCTTGACCTCATCATTCATCTCTGTGATAGTTTCTAGGAGCAGGTTTTTCGCTGACAAAATATCATCTCGCTGGCTATTTAGGAAATCCAAGCGGCTGTGAACTTCTTCGTACTGTTCAATAGCTTCCAAATTGACAGGACCCAGTGAGCGAATAGCCTTCTCCAAATCCTGTACCTCTTGCTCTGCCAGATTGAGATTTTCCAACTCATGTGCTTTTTCTAGAGCCTCAGTATAGCTAATCTGATACTGGTCTGTCAATTGACTTTGTAGATGGCGCAAGCGCTCGCTGATCTTTTCTTTCTTGGCTTCAGCACGTGTTTGCTTGCGAATCCACTCCTCATTCTGCTGGCGAGCCTGATCCAAATGACTAGCAATATCATCCAGTTGACCTTCAATATCATCCAACTCAAACTGCTTGCGAATTAAACCTTGTTGGAGGTTTGTTTTCTGAGTTTTGGCTTCTTCGGCCTGTTGACTGAGCAATTCTATATCAACCTTCTCAATATTATCAACCTTTTTTTGGAGAAGGCGCTGGATTTCTTCTTGTTCGATATCCAGATTATCCAATTCCTTGCGTAAACGTTCAATATCTGCAACTTCGTAACGTTTTTGCCCTTGCAGTTCTGTCTTAAGCAGGCGAGCTTGCGCTACCTCTTCCTGCAAGTTTTGATAGCGTTCTTGGATGGCGTTTTTGTTAGACTTAATTTCTTCAATCTCAGCTTCCAGATTTTGCTTTTCACTGGCAATGATAGCAAGTCGCTCTTGGCATTTTTCCTTGTCTACTTGCCAATCTCCCTCAGAAAGACGATTTAATTCCTCTTCTTGAAGTTTCCAAAGAGTTTCCAGTTCCTCAACTTGCTGACTGGTCTGCTGATAAGCGAGGGACAAGCCTTGCTCCTGAATACGAGTCTGCTCACCCTGAGATTTGATAATTTCTAATCTTTCTGTCAATCTAGCCATCTCATCTTGTAAGGTCTTCAAAGTCGCCTCTTCTGAACGCAAGATTGCTTCTTCTTCAGCAATTTCTTTTTGTAATTGCTCCAGTTCTGGCTTGATAAAAATACTGTTGTTCTGGCGATTGGCTCCACCTGCGTAAGAACCACCTGTGCGCAACTCTGTACCGTCCAAAGTCACCATACGAACCTGATAACAAACCTGGCGAGCTGCTACACGCGCGTGTTCTACAGTATCAAAAATTGCTGTCGTAGCTAACAAATTCTTAAAAATAGCTTCCAGTCTAGTATCGAATTTCACCAACTCATCTGCCATACCCAGAAATCCCGGACTTGCAGCGATAGCATCTTGGTTCTGACTAGAAATCGTACGCGCCTTGATAGTCGTCAACGGAAGGAAGGTTGCACGACCTGCTCTGTTTCGTTTGAGGAAATCAATCGCCTTGGTTGCTGCCTCTTCATCTTCTACGATGATATGCTGACTGCTGGCTCCAAGCGCAATCTCTAGGGCAGTTTGATAATGCACATCAAAGGTCAGATGCTCACTGACTGCACCAATAATCCCACCAAGACGGTCTTTTTCTTGGAGAACACTCTTAACACCTACATAAAAGTTACTATGATTTCTCAGGATATTTTCCAAACTCTGAGCTCTCGCCTGCTTGTTTTTGAGATTATCCAGACGATCAAAGAGTTGACTTTGTTGAATTTGATAGGAAGCTTTCTGTTCCTCTTGTTCCTTGGTACTAGCTTGGTAATCCGCCAATAATTTCTGAACTTGCTCCTTGGCAGTTTCAAGCTCCGCCTTTTGCTGACTAGCCTTCTCTTTAGCTATAGCCAGTTGTTCTTTGAGTTTTTGTAGTTGATCTGCTTGTTTTTGAGAAAGCTGACGACTATTTTCCAACTCGTTTTCGATACGGGTCAGCTGGTTTGAGACATCTGCTTCTTCTTGTAAAAGAGCTACAAAGCGTTCGCGTAAGAGCTCAATCATTTGATCAGGATCATCTGAAAAAGCTAGCAATTCAGCTTCTAAACGATTAAGTTTTTGATTATTTTGGACTAGATTTTCTTCTAAGAGAGCTAAAGAGCTTTCTTTTTCAGCCTTTTCCTGACTTAGAGCCTTTCTCTTATCCTCCAAAGCAGCCAAACGAGCTTGCGCTTCCTGTTGATTCAGGGCTACTTGCTCAGATTCTAGTTTCGATAGAGCTAATTTTCTCTCTAAATCACTAATCAGACTGGTCAAATCCATCAAACTACCTTGGTCTTTGGCCATTTCAGCCTGTAAATCTTGGCGTTGCTTTTTAAGAGATTGATTTTCCTCTTCTAATTTTTCACGCTTTTGGTAATAACTAGTCAAGAGTTCCTGAACCTGAGCCAACTCTTCTTCTGTCAACTCTAGTTCAGCCTTATTTTCCTTGATTTGAGCAACTAAAACATCCAAGTAAATAGCTTTACGTTGGCCTTCCAAGTCTAGAAACTTACGAGCATTTTCAGCTTGCTTCTCAAGAGGCTTGATTTGATTATCCAACTCATAGATAATATCCTCTAAGCGGTCTAAATTGTCCTGAGTTTGTTGCAATTTACTCTCAGTTTCTTTTCTGCGAGTCTTGTATTTCAAAACTCCTGCAGCTTCTTCAAAAATGGCACGACGTTCTTCAGGCTTGGAGTTGAAAATCTCCTCAACCTTCCCTTGGGAAATGATAGAAAAGGAATCTCGTCCCAAACCTGTATCCAAGAAAAGATCATGGATATCACGTAGACGGACTTTCTTGCCATCAATCTTGTATTCGCTATCTCCACTACGATAAATATGACGTTCCACCCTGATCTCTTGACCAGCGTCCTTAATAAATCCGTCATGATTATCCAGAGTCACAATTACAGAAGCATAATTGAGCGGTTTGCGACTTTCAGTTCCAGCAAAGATGACATCCGGCATCTTGCCCCCACGGAGACTCTTAACACTTGACTCTCCCAAGGCCCAACGCAGACTTTCTGTAATATTCGACTTTCCAGATCCATTGGGTCCAACGACTGCCGTCACACCTTGGTCAAAGACGACCTTGGTCTTATCAGCAAAAGACTTGAATCCCTGAATTTCGATTTCCTTTAAATACATGAATCCAGCCCTTTCTCAACGGCATTTTTGGCAGCTTCCTGCTCTGCTAATTTCTTAGAGCGACCTTGACCTTGACCAATGCTCTTACCTTCAACCAGAACTTCTACATCAAAAACCTTATCGTGGGCAGGACCCGTTTCAGAAATTACCTGATAACGAATAGCCACATCCCCATTGACCTGAAGTAACTCTTGGAGATGGGTTTTGTAGTCTGTAATCATCTCAAACTCGCCTGCTTCAACCTTAGGAATCATGACTTGATAGATAAATTCCTTGACCTTGACCACATCCTTATCCAAAAGAAGGGCACCAAGAAAGGCTTCAAAGGCATCACCAAGAATGGTGTCACGATTGCGACCCCCAGACTTTTCTTCCCCCTTACCAAGTTTGATAAACTGGTCAAACTGGCAATCACGCGCAAAGCCAGCCAAACTCTCCTCGCGGACAATCATGGCACGGAGTTTAGACAAGTCCCCCTCAGGCTTTTTAGGATATTTTTTATACAGATACTCTGAAATCAATAACTGTAGAACAGCGTCTCCTAAAAATTCCAAGCGTTCATTGTGTGAAATTTTTAAGAGGCGGTGCTCATTGGCATAACTCGTATGAGTAAAGGCAGTCTCCAGTAAATTTTTGTCTGCAAATTCGATTGCAAAATGGTTCTTTAGTACAGTTTGTAATTCTTTCATACCAACCTCTTTCTAACTGATAACAGTCCTTTTTATTATATCAAAAAAAGCCCCCTGAGTCACTTTAAAACGGGACTGAAGAGGATTTGGGCATTCTTTAGAATATGATTTTCAGTTTTAGGGTTAAACTTGGGACAGAATAAAAAAAGCCCTACTAAAGGCTTTTTAGGATGTTTACATCCACCCTGAGGGAATCGAACCCCCATCTCAAGAACCGGAATCTTACGTGATATCCATTACACTAAGGGTGGAAACTTGTTTTATTATAACAAAAATTTGCTCTAATAACAAGTTTTTTTCTGGTAAGATAGTCCGTCTTAGTGTGAAGCATCCCCATTCCAGATGGAGTTTTTCACAATAACATAATCAACATGTTTAAGGTCAGCAAGCTGACGTCCACCTGCATACGAAATGGCACTTTGAAGGTCTTGTTCCATCTCAGTTAAAGTGTCTTGCAGATGACCTTTGGCAGGAAGCAAGATGCGTTTGCCCTCCACATTTTTATAAGCACCTTTTTGGTATTGAGAAGCCGAACCATAGTACTCTTTGAACTGTTCACCATCGACTTCAATCGTTTTCCCTGGACTTTCGATGTGTCCTGCAAAGAGGGAACCAATCATAACCATGCTGGCACCGAAACGGATAGACTTAGCAATATCGCCGTGAGTACGGATCCCACCATCAGCGATAATCGGTTTACGGGCAGCCTTGGCACACCAACGGAGAGCAGCCAACTGCCAACCACCTGTACCAAAACCAGTCTTGACCTTGGTGATACAAACCTTACCAGGACCGATTCCAACCTTAGTAGCATCCGCACCCGCATTTTCCAACTCGCGAACTGCTTCTGGTGTTCCCACATTTCCAGCAATAACAAAAGTATCTGGCAATTCTTTCTTGATGTGTTGAATCATAGAAATCACGCTATCTGCATGACCATGAGCAATGTCAATCGTGATGTATTCTGGAGCATCAGCCTTGAGTTGGCTAACGAAATCATACTCATAGTCCTTAACACCGACAGAGATAGAAGCAATGAGCCCTTGATCGTGCATGCGTTTGATAAAAGGAATGCGTCCTGCCTCATCAAAACGGTGCATAATGTAGAAGTAACCACCTTTAGCCAGTTGCTCTGCTACATTTTCATCCAAAATCGTCTGCATATTAGCTGGCACAACAGGTAGTTTAAAGGTGTGATTTCCTAGAGTGACGCTTGTGTCCGCTTCTGCACGGCTTTTAATCACACATTTATTTGGAATCAATTGAATATCTTCGTAATCAAAAATTGGAAATTCATTTAACATATCGATGTCTCGTTTCTTTTGTAATGACCTACCTATGCTCTCGCATCACTACGCCTTTTCCGACGTTTCCTTAATTCATTATAAACTAAAGTACAGTTTTTGTCAAATAATTTTATAAATTAAAACATATTGTTCGGGTTTTGCTTGTATTAAAAACAAAAGAAAGAGGAGAGATTATTTTCTCCCCACTTCTTCTCTATCCTAATAATACTCGCCCTGACGATAATCCCATGAGTTAAAGGTATCTGACAGGTGCATCATGATTTTATCAATGTCAAGCCCTTTACGAATCACAACTGGCGCTGGTGAAGTTGAGCGTGCTCCTCCTTGTTCTGGAATCAGTTTTCCATCCTTATCAACCATAGAGACCATCACACCTTGCTCGTAGCGAGTTTCAATCGTTTTGTCAGGCTGGATTGATGCCACATAGTCGTCTGCCTCGATGACAAGGTCCACTGCTCCTTCGATACGTTCTCCGATACCTTCTACCTTACCACGGTTTCCTTTTCCAGATGGGTTTGCTGATGAAGCGTAGACCATCTTACCTTCTTCCCAAAGTTTGGCAGCCAATTGTTCACCAGCTTTCCCAAATTTGATAACAAAGCAACTAGTACCACGCACGTCAGTCATAAGTTCTTCACGGCCATCACCGTATGCTTTGAGTTTTTCAAAAGCTTCTGGTTTCCATGGAAGGATACAACCAAGAAGAATATCTTCATCCCAATGTTTTTGGTAGAAGGCTTCAATTTCTGGGTTGAGTTGTGCTAAGGCGCGAAGCTCATCCATGCTACCACAGAGAACCACACCTGGTTTATTACGATTACGTTCTTTGGCTTCAAACTTACGTTCAAGACCAGCCTTATCGCTAGTCATGATGATGTAACCAACTTTAGTAGGGCAAACGATACATCCACCCTCACCTTTTAAAATATCATAGCCTTCTTGTGAAAGTGTTCCGTTCCATTGAATGTGTTTTGTCATAGTTCTATTTCCTTTTCTATATTTATTCTAATCCTTCCAGTAGGCTGGTCGTTGTTTTTCATAAGCAGCAATCAAATCTTCATACTGCAAGGTAATGCCGATATCATCCAAACCATTTAAGAGCTTGTGTTTCCATTCGCTATCAATTTCAAAAGTGAATTCTCCGACTGGTGAGATGATTTTCTGTTGTTCCAAGTCCACAGTTACCTGATCAGTTGGTTTAAGCTGGGCTAACTTTTCTCTAACCTCTCTGGGCTGAACAATAGGCAACATACCATTATTGAGTTCATTATTGTAATGAATGTCACCGAAAGATCCTGCAATCACGACCTTAAAACCATAGTCTGCTAAGGCCCAAGCTGCATGTTCCCTCGAAGACCCTGCCCCAAAGTTATCCCCTGAAATGAGGATACTGGCTTTGCGATATTCAGGTCGGTTAAAGACAAAGTCAGGATCCTCAGTGTAGTTATCGTCCAGATAACGCCAAGCATACATGAGGTACTTACCAAAGCCTTTCTTATCAATCAACTTGAGAAACTGCTTGGGTAGGATTTGGTCGGTGTCGATGTTATCATTCATGAGAGGAACGGTCGTTCCTGTATAAACTGTAAATTTCTCCATATCCTCTCCTTACTGGGCCTCTGGCATTTGCCGAACATCTACGAAGCGCCCTGCGATAGCTGCCGCAGCTGCCATGGCTGGACTGCAGAGATGGGTCTTAGCACCAAATCCCTGCCTGTCTTCAAAGTTACGGTTGCTGGTTGAGGCGCAATGCACGCCATCAGGAACCTTGTCTGGATTCATTCCAAGGCACATAGAGCAACCTGGGTCTCGCCACTCAAAGCCAGCGTCTAAGAAAACCTTATCCAAGCCCAACTTCTCCGCAGCTCGTTTAACAGGACGAGAGCCTGGAACCACAATAGCCGTTAAGTTAGGAGCAATTTTCTTACCTTTGACAAATCGTGCAGCTAGCTGTAAGTCGCTGAGACGAGCATTGGTACAAGACCCGATAAAGATATAGCCTAATTCAATATCTGCTGGCTTTTGACCAGGTTCCAAATTCATGTAATTGTAGGCTCTCTCATCATTCATATCCTTAATTTCTGGGAATCTACTGTCAAAGTCAACACCCATAGCAGGATTGGTTCCCCAGGTCACCATAGGAGCCAAGTCTGAAACATCCATCTGGATAACCTTATCGTAAACGGCATCATCATCACTGACAATTGTTTTCCAATCCGCCACAGCCTCTTCGAAGTCCTCTGGAACACACTCGCGTCCTTTGAGATAGTCATAGGTAGTCTGATCTGGATTCATGATTCCCATCTTAGATCCAAACTCGATGGACATGTTGCAGATGGTCATTCGCTCTTCCATGCTCAGTGCATCAATCGCCTGTCCACGATATTCCACCACATGGCCAACACCACAGGCAACGCCGTACTTGGCAATCAAGGCGAGAATATAATCCTTAGAATAAACTCCTTTTTGAGGAACACCAGTGAATTCCACCAGCATTTTCTTGGGTTTGACCTGCCAGAGGGTCTGGGTAGCAAAGACATGCTCAACCTCACTGGTCCCAATTCCAAAGGCGATTGCTCCGAATGCTCCGTGGGTTGCCGTATGGCTGTCTCCACAGACGATGAATTTTCCTGGTTGCGTCCGTCCTGTCTCTGGACCCACCATGTGAACGATCCCCTGCTTTTCAGAACCGTGGGCTGCATGTTCAATCCCAAACTCCTCAACATTTTCAGCAAGCTTATCAATTTGTGCCTTAGAAATCACATCTCGAATATCGTAAATATTGACTGTCGGGACATTGTGGTCAAAGGTCCCAAATGTCAAGTCTGGTCGTCTCAATCTGCGGCCTGCATCTCGTAATCCTTGAAAAGCTTGGGGACTGGTCACTTCATGAATATAGTGCTGGTCCACATACATGAGTTGAGGTTGCCCCTCTTCTCCTGTGATGACATGGCGGTCCCATAATTTATCAAAAATCGATTTTCCTGCCATCCATTACCTCCAAATAAAATATAAGGCTACTAGTGTGGTCACCATCCCGAGAAACCAAACCGTTTTAAAATACCATTTTCTAGTCTTATGGTGAAAAGTGATTCCTGCCAACCAGGCACCAAAACCGCCACAAGTAAAAGCTAAAATGAGTAAGATTTTCTCTGGGATACGCCAAGCTCTTCTCCTTGCCTTAGATTTGTCAATACCATAAATCAAGAAAACCATGACATTCCAAATCAAAAGGACTAGAGTAATTTTTTCGTCTAACTTCATAACCTTGCAATAATAGCTTCCGTCATTTCCTTGGTAGAAGCCTGTCCACCAATATCTCTTGTTAAAACACCAGCTGCCAAACTTGCTTCAACAGCACGCTCGATACGTTCCGCATCCTCATAACGTCCAAAACTGTCTCTCAACATCATGGCAACTGATAAAATCATAGAAATAGGATTGGCAATTCCTTGACCTGCAATATCAGGTGCCGAACCATGAATAGGTTCATAAAGGCTTGGACCCTTTTCAGAATGACTGGCTGATGGCATAACCCCAAGTGTGCCAGATAGAACGCTTGATTCATCAGATAGAATATCTCCGAAAAGATTTTCCGTCACGATGACATCAAACTTAGCAGGATTGGTAATCATGAGCATGGCAGCTGAGTCGACTAGCTGGTGCTCCAAGGTTACATCTGGAAAATCCTGCGCGACTTCCTCAGCTACTTTCCGCCAGAGTTTCGAGGTCGCTAAAACATTTTGCTTATCGATGCTGGTCACGATTTTTCTGCGATTTCTTGCAATTTCAAAGGCCTTGCGAATAATCCGCTCCACTTCCTCATAGCTATAGTCGTTGATATCACGCGCTTTTCGCTCTTCAAGGATATGATCTCCAAAGTAAATCCCGCCTGTCAACTCACGCACAACTACAAAATCTACACCAGCAATTCGTTCCGGTTTGAGTGGTGACAAATGCTTGAGACTATCAAAGATTTTTACAGGGCGAATATTAGCGTAAAGATTGAGTTCCTTACGGAGAGCCAGCAGTCCTTGTTCAGGCCGCACCGCTGCCCCATCATACTGAGGACTACCGATAGCCGCTAAGAGAATGGCATCTGCTTCTCTACATGCCTTGAGGGTTTCATCAGGTAAGGGATGCCCTGCAGCATCAATACCTGCACCTCCGAAGGGTCGTCTGTCAATCTCATAGTCAAAATCTGTTTTTTCAGCTAGAGCCTCCAGAACCTCTAAACCAGCCTCCATGATTTCTGGACCGATTCCGTCCCCTGCTAGAGCTACTATTTTCTTTGTCATAGCCTTCTCCTTTACACACTAGGCATATCTCGATAGGAAACACTACGTCCCATCTCACCAGCATTCTCTTTTTGAACAAAGGTATTAGCGTTAATATAGGCAATAGCCGAAGCCTTCAACACATCGAAATCAAGCCCTGCTGCGTTAAAGATGGTTTCTGTATCTCTGTTTTCAACAGTTACCAAGACCCGAGCCTGGGCATCAATTCCATCTGTCACAGCGTCAATAGTATAGGACACCAAGCGGACAGATTGGTTAAAGAACTTATCGATAGCGTTGAAGATTGCCTCAACTGAACCTTGACCTGTCGCATTAAATTCAACTTTCTCACCATCCATATTGGCTAGGCTAACGAGTGCTTCAATGTCATTGTCTGCATGAGTTTGAAGTTGTAAATCATCAAAGTGGAAGCCTTCTGGGTTTTCAACCATGGTTCCAGCGACCAACGCTCGAATATCTGCATCTGTGATTTCTTGCTTCTTATCTGCCAGGCTCTTGAACTTGGCAAAAAGTGGTTTGATATCCTCTTCTGAAAAGTCTAGGGCCAAATCTCTTAGTTTCTCAACAAAAGCATGGCGACCAGACAATTTACCGAGCGGAAGACTATTACTCTTGACACCAACCAATTCAGGTGTAATGATTTCATAAGTAAGAGGATTTTTAAGAACACCATCTTGGTGAATACCTGATTCGTGAGAGAAGGCATTTCCTCCAACAACCGCCTTATTTTTTGGAACTGGAATTCCTGAGAAACGAGAAACCATTTCAGACGTATTAATGGTTTCATTTAGGATAATACTTGTCTCTGCTTGGTAGTAATCTTGGCGAATATTGAGGGCCACCGCTATTTCTTCCAAAGCAGCATTTCCAGCTCGTTCTCCAATACCATTAATGGTTCCTTCAACACGTCCTGCCCCATTCTTGACGGCAGCAAGGCTATTAGCTACTGCCATTCCGAGGTCATCATGACAGTGAGGCGAATAGATAATCTGACGGTCGGTTTTAACATTGTCAATCAGATACTTGAAGATATTCCCATATTCCTCTGGTGTGGTAAAACCAACCGTGTCAGGAATATTGATATAGGTTGCCCCTGCTTCTACCGCTGTTTGAACGACTTGTAGGAGAAAGTCCAGCTCAGTTCTAGTCGCGTCTTCAGGAGAGAATTCGACAATCTCAAACTTAGAACGAGCATAAGAAACATGCTCCTTAATAGCTTCTAAAATCTCTTCCTTGCTCTTATTAAGCTTATACTTGCGGTGAATCGGACTGGTAGCAATAAAAACGTGAACCTGTGGATACTTGGCATCCTTGAGTGCTTCATAACAAGCATCAATATCAGACTTGACAGAACGTGCTAATCCAGTCACCGCTGTTTTCTTCAAGACCTTGGCGATTTCCTGCACTGCTGTGAATGAATCAGGACTGGCCGCCGGAAAACCGGCTTCAATGGCTGAAATACCCCATTTCTCCAGCTGCCTTGCTATGGCAATTTTTTCCTTGATTGAAAAATTAACGCCAGGTGTCTGCTCACCATCTCGAAGGCTAGTATCTAGAAATTCAACTGTTCTCATAAGATTTCCCCTTTTCTAAATTCGGTTTTAAAAAAACATCTCGCTCGGAGTTCCAAGCGAGATGTTGATTTACTCCCGCTTGGTAAGCCAAACAGGACTAATGCTTTTGCACTAGCCCGAGTACCTCAACAACAAAGCAAATTGATTAAACTTAGCTGTTTTCATGTTTGACTTTCTCCTTCGTTTGATATCTTGTTTAGTATTTTAGCATAGGAAAAAACACATGTCAAGAAAAAATCCAATATTTTCTGAAAATTTCTTCAGTATAGAATATTTAGCTAATTGAAAGTTCTTGAAAATCATCGAAATGTTTCATTTTTTAGAGGTTAAGTTCCAACTTTTTTCCATCAATTCCAGTATTCCTTCATCTGATAAAGTATCATCAAGCGTCACACTAATCCAGTAGCGCTTGTTCATATGAAAGGCTGGATAAATCCCTTTTTTTACCAACAAATCAGATACTTGATCCTGTTTGAGGTTAACTGCTTCCACCTGTCCTTCTCTGCCCTTTTCCAGCTTATCCCAAGAGATTCTCATCAAAACAGCATACCACTTTTGATTGCCTTCATGGCGCAACACTGCCGTATCAGGAGATTTCTCCCACAGATACTCCAACCGATTTCCATACTTTTCCTGAACCTGAGCCATGATACGCTTAGTCTGAGGACAGATATAATCCTGCACATCAAAACAGGCCTTCCGAATCTGGTAAAGAATCTCCAAACAAGCCTCTCGGGTACTTGCAACAAAACTTCCTCTCATACTTTCCATATGGACTTGAGGATAGAGATCACCCGTTTCCTGGTCAAAGACCTGAAAACTCACATTATCAGCAGTGATAGAGACTGTCATGAAAAAGTCACCCTGCAAAATCTGGCAACTATAAGTCCAGACTTCCCCATTTTCTACAAAACCATAGGCACGAGCCTTTTCTTGATTAAACTGATAAGATTTAAAAATTTCAAACATAAGCGAAAACTGCTACCCAAAGCTAGCAGTTCCTTTCTATTTTTTAAAAGACAACCTTGGTTCCATGCAATTGTGTCACACCCAGCTGGTCAATAAAGGTCTGACGGTTGTCAAGGTCAATCCCCCCACCTGGTAGAATTTCAATTTTATCTTTAGCATGTTCTAAAATTCTGTGATAGTGAGCAAAACGTTTGTCTAGAGAGTCGCCAGATACACCAGCGCGAGTCAGGATACGGGTGACACCAGCTTGACTGAGCCAGTCAATTGCCTCCAACTGGTCTTCATCACTCAATTCATCAAAGGCCATGTGGAAGACAATTTCCATTCCTTTTGATGCAGCAATCAGCTTCTCCAGATTATCTTTATCCAATTTCTTCTCAGCAGTTAAAACCCCAAAGACAACCCCTTGACTTCCAGCCTGCGCAGTCAATCGAATGTCTTCTAGCATGATAGCTATTTCAAGATCATTATAGACAAAATCGCCACCACGTGGACGAATCATAGTCATAATGGTCGTATTGTAGTTAGCTGCCAGTTCAACCGCCACCTTGGTCACTCCATAGCTGGGTGTTGTCCCACCAACTACTAGATTATCACAGAGTTCGATTCGGCGAGCTCCAGCCTGCATCGCTTTTTCAAGCAAGGTCACATTTTCAGCACAAAATTCGTAAATCATTTAATTCTCCTTGAAAATTACTTTAAATTTATTATATCATATTGTTGTAAATATGTTTTCAATTTTATCAAGGGAAATAGTTACAAATTTTACTTATTCTTTGTCTGGAATGACCTTAAAGAGATAATAGGTGATAAAGATGGTCAAAGCTCCCAGACCGATTTTGACCGGCAAAAGAGGCGCAAAGTAAATGGAAATTCCCATCAAGATGTAGATAGATACGATGATTTTTTTCTTACGTTCACGCGCAATGGACTTGGTCTCGCGAAAATCAGCTACATATGCTTGATAGAGCTTGGTATGATAAAGCCAATCTTCGAAGCGCTTGGAACTTCTGGAGAAACAAGCAATAGACAACAAAAGGAAAGGCGTTGTCGGCAACAAGGGTAAAACAACCCCAACAATAGCCAAGGCCAGTGATAAAAAACCAATAATAAGATAAATAATACGCATAACTACTCCTAATTAAAATAATCTTCTTCTAGTTTCGCATACAATGATGAATTTTGTCAAGTTCTAATCAAAAAGAGCCTGAAATTCACTTTCAGGACTCTCCTCTTATTTAATCTTTTCTTCCTCGTAGTCACCCTTGCTACAAACAACCTGCTTGCCACCACCACGGACTTTTTTCTCCATGAGGAAGTTGCCACATTTTGGACAGTCACGACCAACAGGCTTGTCCCAAGAAGTAAATTCACAGTCTGGATAGCGGTTGCAACCATAGAAGAGGCGGTTACGTTTTGTTTTACGCTCAATGATTTGTCCCTGATGACAACTTGGACACTCAACACCAATCTCTTTCACGATTGCTTGGGTATGGCGGCAATCTGGGAAATTGCTACAAGCGTAGAACTTACCAAAACGACCAAGTTTAATGACCATTGGACTACCACACACTTCACAATCAAATCCAGCTGGTTCATCCTTAATCTGGATTTTTTCCATTTCTTCTTCAGCCTTGGCGACTTCTTTAGAGAATGGTTTGTAAAAGGCGTCAATGACACGTTGCCACTGCTCTTTTCCGACTTCTACGTCATCCAGTTTGCCTTCCATTTCAGCTGTGAAGGTCACGTTTACGATATCTGGGAAATATTCAACGATGAGCTTGTTAACAATTTCTCCCAACTCTGTTGGTTCAAAGCGTTTGGCTGCAAGGCGAACATAGTAACGTTTCTGAATGGTTTCAATGGTTGGTGCGTAGGTTGACGGACGGCCAACCCCATTTTCCTCCAAGGTCTTGATCAGTGTCGCTTCGGAATAACGAGCAGGGGGTTGGGTGAAATGTTGCTCTGGTTTGCTATTAACCTGCTTAACCACATCTCCAACAGCCATGTCTGGTAACATCTTATTCTTGTCAGAATCATTATAAATGGCAAGATAACCATCAAACTTAACCTGACTACCATTGGCAGCAAATTGGACCCCATTTTGAGACAATTTAACAGCCATGGTATCAAAGACGGCCGCTGTCATCTGGCTCGCCACAAAACGATTCCAAATAAGGGTATAAAGCTTGAGCTGATCCTTATCCAGATACTTAGCGATGCTTTCCGGTGTATTAAAGACGCTAGACGGGCGAATAGCCTCGTGGGCATCCTGAGCACCTGAAGCATTTTTGACCTTACTACCATGCTTAGAATATTTGCTACCAAAGCGATCCGTAATGAAGCTTGCTGCTTCATTTTGCGCTACAGGACTGATACGAGTAGAGTCTGTACGCATGTAGGTAATCAAACCTTGCACACCAGAACCAATATTAATTCCTTCATAGAGCTGTTGGGCAACCATCATGGTCTTTCGAGTACGGAAATTGATTTTATTGGCAGCATCCATCTGCATAGATGAAGTGGTATAGGGTAAAGGAGCATTGCGCTTGCGCTCTTTCTTATCCACCTGATCCACTGAAAAGTCTTTACTAGTCAGACGAGACAAAACTTCCTTGACCTCATCATTACTAGTCAGTTTCAGCTTTTTACCATCTACTCCATAGAAGGAAGCCTGGAATTGCTTGGTTCCCTTTTTAAATACAGCATCAATTGTCCAGTATTCCTCTGGCTGGAAGGCGTTGATTTCATTCTCACGGTCAATAATGAGTTTAAGGGCAATGGACTGTACGCGCCCTGCTGATAAGCCCTTCTTAACCTTCTTCCACAAAATAGGCGAAATCGAATACCCTACCAAGCGGTCCAAGACCCGACGAGCCTGTTGGGCATCGACCAAGTCCATATCAATCTTGCGCGGTTCTTTAAAAGCATTTTTGACCGCATCCTTGGTAATTTCATTGAACACCACACGGTTGGCATCATTTTCATCCAAGTTGAGAATATGGGCCAAATGCCAAGAAATCGCTTCTCCTTCACGGTCCGGGTCACTCGCCAGAAAGACTTTATTAGCTTTTTTAGCTTCTTTTTTCAAGTCATTGATGAGAGGACCTTTTCCTCGGATATTGATATATTGCGGTTCATAATTATTTTCAATATCGACGGACATACTGGATTTCTTCAAATCACGGATATGCCCGACACTGGCTAAAACCTTGTAGTTTCTGCCTAGATATTTCTCAATCGTTTTCGCCTTAGCAGGCGACTCCACGATGACTAGATTTTTTTTAACTGTTGATTTTTTCTTTTTTGTTGCCGTAGCCACAGTATCACACCTTTTCAAAGTAATAAACTTTATAAAGTGTAAACCATTTTGCCATAACTGTCAAGACTTAGCTACTATATATAGAAGAAAAGTTTGTCCAGTAAGCGGACTTTCTTCTTATACTCAATGAAAATCAAAGAGTAAACTAGGAAGCTAGCCGCAGGCTGTACTTGAGTACGGCAGGGTGAAGCTGACGTGGTTTGAAGAGATTTTCGAAGAGTATTAAAATTCAAATTCCACAAGCACATCTTGACCACTAGTGACCAATTTTGCACCTTCCTGAATCAAATGATGGCATCCGTCTGATAGTCCATCTAAAATGCTACCAGGAATAGCAAAGACATCGCGGCCTTCTTCCATTGCTCGCTCACAGGTAATAAGACTACCTGAGCGCATCTTAGCCTCTGCTACAATCACTCCTCGGCAAAGTCCAGCAATAATGCGATTACGGGCAGGAAAATGAAATTTCAGAGGTTGTTCACCAGGTCCATATTCACTAAGAACCAGATGATCATTGCCGATGTAGTCTTGTAAGCGTTTATTGGCTTTAGGATAAAACACATCCAGACCTGTTCCAATCACTGCAATGGTTTTTCCGCCATTCTGAAGAGCTGCCATATGGGCTGCTGTATCGATACCCTTAGCTAATCCACTGACGATAACCAGTTCATTTTCCAAGCCTTGAATGACTTTTTCAACTGACTTAGCTCCCTGTTTGCTACAAGCACGACTGCCCACGACCGCTACCTTCGGGAATTTCAATAGGTCAAGATTTCCCTTGTAAAATAAAAGCACAGGTGCATCATAAATTTCACTCAAATCCCAAGGGTAACAGTCGTCTAAAATAGAGAAAGATGGAAATTTTTGAAACTCCTTCTCCAAATGCGCATCGTCTATTTGAAAATAACGTTCCATAAAAACAGCTGGATTTCGGCAACCTGATATATCTGCAATATCACCCAACAAAAGCTCCTGATCGACATTTTCACCGTATTCTAGCACTTTCAAAATCTGTTGATTGGTCAAACCTGATTTTTTTAACTTATAGATTTCATAGTTTGTGATTTTCATAAATATCTCCATTTCTTTTTCTACTCATCTATTTATTCGTAAAAAATCAAAAAAACATCCGACTATTTTAGCCAGATGTTGGAATCTTTAATTTTCGTTTTTAAGAATTTCTTCTAATTTATGATAGTCTTGGACACTATCGATCTCATAGATGCTATTGCCTTCTAATTCTTCAACATAGACATCTAACTCTTTGATATTATCCTTAACCATATTGTCCCAGTAGAGATCAACAAATTCGCCACTTGCATAGGCCTTGTCGATAAAGCTGACAATCTTTTCTGCTGTTGGAGCATCCCAGAAAGATACACCACTAAGAATACGACCTGCCTTGCTATCAACAATAATGTCTTGAACCTTGTAGTCATCTCCATAGACCAAGAACCATTCGTTGGTACAATCTTCACGATAAACACTAAAATAAGTCGAACGTGTCAAATCATTACGGAACATATTTTTAAAGAGATAATTATCGGCATCAATAACATAGCTGTTAGCTAATTCTTCTTTTACAAGATAGAGAGAGTAAAAGTTATTGTAGTCAGCGTATTTATCATTGAAAACGAGGCGAACCCCATATTTCTCTTTCAAGTAATCGAATTGTTCTTTAAGATAACCAACGATGATGATGATGTCATTGATTCCTTTTTCTTTGAGAAACTCAATTTGGTATTCAATCAAGGGTTTTTGATTAACCTGAACCAAGGCTTTAGGGGTATTTTCAGTCATAGGACGCAAGCGAGTTCCCAATCCCGCTGCTAAGATAATGGCTTTCACACGAATCTCCTTTATTCTTTAATAATAATATAAACTCCAGCAATGACGACAAGTGACGTAATAATGGTCAGCATATCTAGCGGTGCACCCAAGAAAATAACTGCAAACAAGACAGTCCATACTACATAGCTCACGTTCAAGCCTGTTGCCTTGGCTGGTTGCAAGCGATTGATAGCGATATAATAAGCCAAGTAGGAAATCATATCAAAGGCTGCAAAGACAATCATAAGACCTAGCAATTGTCCATTGGCCACTTCTGCAAATGACTGATGAGAGAAGAGCACAATCACAAGATAGGACAAGAATGAAGTCACTTGACGGATTAAGAGGGCTTCGATTTCACTCAGTTCACTTTCCATAGCAAAAGAGCTAAGAACACTCTCACTTCCCCATGCAATAGCACAAACCAAAGCACAGAGAATCCCAATATAGAAAGAATTAACCTGTTCAACCTTATAGGTCTGAGCAATTATCCCTCCAATAATCAAGACAATCCCAAACACAGTATTTTTCGAAATCTTGTGCTTCAAAAAGAAGAAAGCCAATAAAACTGAAATCGCAGGGTAGATAGCCGATACAGATGAAGCTAATGAACTTCCGATATACTTAACCGCATAAAGGTTGGCCTGCATACCGATAGGACCTGCTAGCAAGGCTCCGATGATAACACTAACATTGCGAATATTTAAGAAAATTGAGAGGCGGACTTTCCCTTCTTTTACTAAAAGAAAAGCTAGTAAGATAAAGATGCTCAAAAAATCGTGAGCAGCAGCTACCACAAAGGGCGACAATTCTGTAAAAATCGAAAAGATATAAGCACTAACCGTTAAACCTAATCCCCAGAAAACACCTGAGAGTAGACCGAAGGAAACTCCATTTTTATTTTTCATCTGAACCTCCATAAAATGACAAACCTTTAACAGCTCTTTGGTAACGATTCACACCATAGTCACCAAAATCTGCACCTTGCTCTTCCTTATAGACAGTCCATAGACTCCAAATAGTATCTTGTAAAATTTTATAAATGGAAATCTTTTCACGAGAGACAGGTGTTTGCTCACTCTCATAGTGAGATAAGAAAGCTTCTTCCTCTTGACGAGTGAATTCAGACTCTAAAAAGAGGGCAGCCAAATCCCACATTGGATCATTCATTGATGAATATTCCCAGTCAATCAAATAAAGTCGTCCTTGAGGTGATTCGATAAAGTTTTCAGGCACCAAATCGATATGACAAGATTTTCTGTCAACACCTAAATCAGCCAGCCTTTTCTCTAAGGAGAAGACTTCTTCTCGAACAGTTTCATAGTGGGCATAAGGAATTTTCTCTTCAATCAAGGATTCGTATTTTTTGATTTCTTCAAAAGGAGCAAACTCTCCTCTTAATTCCTTGCCAGAAGCATGAATGGTTTGTAAAATTGGAACAATTTTATCAAATTTTGTCTTAATTGAAGTCGCATCAAGCGTAATCGCAGATTCAATATACTCATTTACTTTGATACCAGCTTCAATATCAAAAAGATAATTTTTTACATCTAAGTCTAAATCTTTTAGTAGTTCAAGATTGTACTTTTCATCTTGACGATTGATCAGCTTTTCTGTCCCTTTACCAAAGAATTTAACAATGTATTGCTTATTTGTTGTTTTGACCAAATAGTTTTGATTGGTCATCCCCCCCAGTTGTTCAACACTGAGGACTTCCTCTTCTTGACTAAGTAAGGAAGAAATTTTTTCTTTAATGATTTTCTCCACAATTAACCTCCAGCACTTATACTTCCCACTTAAACACTGTTTTAAAGGCTGTGTTTAAATCGGTCGCAAAGACACGGTGAATATCTTTAATTTCTCTTACAGGTTCTTCTAGATAAAGGATATTTTTAAGACGATTGGCAAATTTCTTGACTTCCATCATTTGGATAGCATTTTCAAAATCAATGCGACCAGAACGAGAGGAACCAACTAAGAGCAAACCTTTTTCTAAGGCATCACGTGTATTGAGATTGACTTTATACTCGCTAACACCCATCATGAGAATCGTTCCCTGAGGACGAATATAGCGAATCAAATCATTAATAGCTGGTCCAGTACCATCACCACCACAACACTCAAAAGCATGGTCAAAGGCCAAATCTTCAGGAATATTATCAGTAATATAACATTCTTTAGCAAAAGAGAAGAGTTCCAATTTTTCCCAGTGACGACCAATAACCACAATCTCTGCTTCTGGTAGAGTATAGTTAATAATATTGGCAACCACAAAAGCTAAACTTCCATCTCCGATAACGGCGATTCGGTCACGCTTGCTATGAGCAAGGGTCAATAAGCGATTCATGGCATGCATGCCAACACTAACAAACTCAGTAATGGCTGCAACCGTGTCTTCAATAGCATCATAAGCCACCACACGGTCTTTAGGGAGAGAAACAAACTCTCTCATAAAGCCATCAAATCCACTAGACAAGAAATGGATCCCTGTCATGTAGTTCTCATAGAATTCTTCATCGCTCTGCATAGGAGGCTGATTGGGAATCATGACGACTTTTTGCCCAACCTCATAGGTTCCCGTCGGGTCAGAAATAACGGTTCCACATGACTCGTGAATCATTGCCATTGGAAGCTTTTTATTCAAAATCTTGGGATCACGTTTTCCTTGATAGTAACGCTGATCCGCATGACAGACAGCCATGTAGTTGGGACGGATGAGGATATGATTCTCTTGGTCAATAGCCTCTTCCTGATATTTGACATTGATAAACTTAGGCTTAGTTAGTTGATAAATTTGATTAATCATTTTACTAGTCTTTCTCAATCATACTTTTTGCAATCTTCAAATCTGTTACGGTTGTAATTTTTAGATTTGAATATTCACCTTTGGCCAAGGCCACATCTTTTCCTTTAATCACAAAGATTTTACATGCATCTGTCAAGATTTCTTTCTCTTCAGCAGAAAGAGAGCCATAAAGATCCATGAAGTCCTTGCAACGGAATGTTTGAGGTGTTTGTCCTTGATAGAGGTGAGCACGATTTGGAATATCTGTAATGAATTGACCGTTAGTGCTTTCAACGATAGTATCAACAGCTTCTACCACAGTGTCCACTGCGTCATGATTTTGGGCAAGTTTGATATTGTCTTGAATCATGCGAAGCGTAATAAATGGACGAACAGAATCGTGGGTAACAACGATATCCTCTGGAGTAAGCGGACGATAAGCATCGATAGCTTCAATGATTTTCTCAATACTCGTATTACGGTCAGCACCACCTTTTGTAATGATGATACGATTCTTATGAAGAGGTAGATATTTATCTACAAGATCCTCTGCATGAGAAACCCAGTCTCCATGAACACCAACTACAATTTTTTCAATACTTGGTTCCAAGACAAATTTTTCAATTGTATGAATCAAAATAGGTCGATCACCTAGCTCTAAAAATTGTTTTGGCAAGTTACTGATTCCCATGCGTGTGCCAGTTCCACCAGCAAGAATTCCTGCATAAATCATCTATTTTCTCCTTTGTCTTACTAAAAAAACTTATTCTCTCTATTATACCACAATCTAGTCCTATCATAAAAGAAATACTAGACCTCCCGTTCTAGAATAGGAGGATTAAGCAGTTCCATTATTCAAAGAAACTAGTCCATTTCTAGTAATGACTTGGAATTCTGTAGTCATTACCAATAAATGGCTGTGAAATTTTAGAGTTCTCCAGAATAATATAATTTCCTTAAAAAAATCTTAAAATTAAGATTTGAAACTTCAAAGTGATTACTTGACTGCATTGACTTTTTGAAGTAATTTTGAAGTAATAATGATATTATCGTTACACAGAAACAAGGTTTCCCCTTGGCTCACATAATTAGGTTTACAGAAAAAAATCAGCGATTCTCGATTGTTGACTTTTTCTTTTCCAATTAAGAATAAATAGTTGCTTGACAGAAATTAAAAAAAAGAAATACACTAAGAATGTAAAAAAGCCTTATTCGTCAAGGATAGACTTGTCTAGCGTCTGGATAAAAACTCGCGTCAAAATCATGACCACCCGTCAAACGGGTGGTTTGAACCAGGGCGATAAGCCCAAATTACCAGAGCCTGGGACAAAATAGTTCTCGACCACAAAAAAGCTATAGATTTCCAATTGTGGAACTCTAGCTTTTTAATTTTGAGTCGTTCTCTTATTGTATTTTAGGAGGTTATTGGCCATAAGTACCAATCCCATGTCAATTCTCACTTGACGCTTGCCCCTCAGATTACATCTCTTGTAACTCAAACAAGCCTTTATCTGCCCAAAGACAGGTTCCACATCAATCTTGCGTTGAGCGAAAATCTGTCTACCTTCAGGAGATAAAATCGCCTGACATTCTTTAGCTTTCAAGTTTTGATAGCGTTCGTTCATATACAGTCCCTTTTGAGGGGTTGATTCAGGTTCATCGGCGTAGTAAACCTTGATTTCCTGTTGAAAGTCCGTCTGTGTTTTCTGATGTTTGGTATGGTGAAAACGATAGCACCAGCAATCAGGATGTGTGTAACTATCCTCCTTGTCATTATAGTGCCAATTCCCTAAGTTTCTAGCTGACTGTTTATATCCTCTCTTCTGTTCTTTATCAAACATGGCATATTTAATCAGATGATTCACCTCCTTTCCATCTAAGCGAAGGAGGTTCTCTTCACTTCCATATCACAACTGTCTTTATGTCATGAGGATAGGTTTCAAGTAAGGGTAGAAGAGACTTAGTGTCTGTCGGATTTGAGAAGACATCATAGTGAAGAACAAATTGGTTTTCAGTAGCGATTTGAAGATTATATGCAGCCTTGAGTTGGCCATTTTTCATATGATCCTCTTTCATCCGCATAAAAGTAGCATCTGTATCTGTTTTGGAAAAGCTGTTGCGACCTTCAAATGTCTCCTGTTAACTCTCATATTTTTCAGCACGTACTGAAAAATCATCCTTGACTTTACGCAAGACTTTCTTGAGTTTACGACGCTGGGTTTTACGTTCATCCTTTTCTTTAACGGGTGTCTCCTCAATATCCTGGTTCAGTTTTTCTAATTCTTCTTCAAGAACTTGATCGAATGCAAGCAACTGCTCCGAGGAGATAGGCTCTTGTGTATCCAGTTCGATAGCTTGATGGATAAGGGGAGTGATTTCTTCTTGAAAATAGACCTGTATCTGTTCTTGAAGTTTGGCGGAAAACTTGTCCGTTGCTTTTTTCCACACAAAACTATACTTGTTGGTATTGGCTTCAATCTTAGTTCCGTCAATAAACAAACAATCTAAGGTCACTAACTCTTCCATTTTGAAACGAAGATTGAGGTCGATGAAAAGATCACGAATGAGTTCTTCCATCCCTTCAGCGACTCGAAAACGATTGATGGTGCGATAGCTAACAACCAACTGTCTTGTTAGGTATTGCATAGCGAGATTTTCAATCATCATTTTTTCAATTTTTCGACCAAAGAAAATCCCTTGTGAATAGGCAAATAGAAGAGCAGATACAAGCATTTTGGGGGGATAAGACGGGCGACCAAAGGCATGATAGAAGGCGTGGAAATGACAATCCTCCAAGGTCTTTACCACTTTTTCAATAGTAAAGACAAGATGGTCTTGTGGCAAGAAAGAACTGATTTCTAGTGGTAAAGTTGTTTGATTTGTGTTATAGTGAATATGCATAGGATAGCCTTTCTAAATGGTTTATTAAGCAATTCTATTTTACCAAGACTATCGTAACCATGCAAAAAGAGGCTAGGACAAAAGTCTAACATTAAATATAAAAAGCGAACAAAACGAGTTATCTGACACTCAGAATTCTGTCTTGTTCGCTTTTTTGTCTAATCTATCGATTTT
>JAWETZ010000013.1:0-61400 GCA_032480835.1 Streptococcus mitis | reverse complement strand
ACGGATTTTTATCGCTCTGAATATCAAAAAAGAAAGGACGAAATTTGTCCTTTCTCGAGCTTAGCTTTTCTTCAACCCACTACAGTTGACAAAGAGCCTTTTTTCTTATAGTCTATTTCCGACATTAATACGGTTAATGGCACGTTGCAAAGCAATCTTAGCACGACGCTCTTGATCAATCAAGTGTTTTTCGTGGGCTTCTTCGATTTCACGCTCTGCTCGAATCTTGGCACGTTCTGCACGGCTAACATCGATATCACGAGCACGTTCTGCAGAATCCGCAACGATTGTAATGATATCATTGGCAATTTCAATAACGCCTCCGTTTACTGCAATCCAGTTCACGTGATCTTCATCATCAATACGTTTTACCTTTACTTCATCAACTGCTAAAACCGCAATCATATTTTCATGTCGTGGCAAGATCCCCATCTCACCATCCAGAGTTCGAACTGATACATAGCTGGCATGGTGATCATAGACGAGACCATCTGGTGTCACGATCTGGACAGTTAACTGAGCCATAGATCACCTCTTAAAATCCCATTTTTTCAGCTTTTGCAATCACATCTTCGATAGAACCTACACCACGGAAGGCATCTTCTGGCAAGTGGTCATGTTTACCATCAAGGATTTCCTTAAAGCCACGTACAGTTTCAGCAACTGGAACATAAGAACCTGGCTGACCAGTAAATTGTTCCGCAACGTTGAAGTTTTGTGACAAGAAGAACTGGATACGGCGGGCACGAGCAACCAAGGTCTTTTCTTCATCAGAAAGTTCATCCATACCAAGGATAGCAATGATATCTTGCAACTCATGGTAACGTTGAAGAACACGTTTTACTTCTGCAGCAACTGCATAGTGCTCTTCTCCAACGATTTCAGGTGCCAAAGCACGTGAACTTGAAGCGAGTGGGTCAACGGCAGGGTAGATACCCAATTGTACCAACTTACGTTCCAAGTTGGTTGTTGAATCCAAGTGAGCGAAGGCTGTTGCTGGCGCTGGGTCAGTATAGTCATCCGCTGGCACATAGATAGCCTGGATAGAGGTTACAGAACCCTTCTTAGTTGATGTGATACGCTCTTGCAATTGACCCATTTCTGTAGCAAGTGTTGGTTGGTAACCAACGGCTGATGGCATACGACCCAAAAGGGCAGATACTTCTGAACCAGCCTGAGTGAAACGGAAGATATTATCGATAAAGAGAAGCACGTCTTGGCCTTCTACATCACGGAAGTATTCAGCGATTGTCAAACCAGTAAGGGCAACACGCATACGTGCTCCTGGTGGCTCATTCATCTGACCAAATACCATGGCTGTTTTCTCGATAACACCTGATTCTTTCATTTCCCAGTAAAGGTCATTCCCCTCACGAGTACGTTCCCCAACACCAGTAAATACTGAGATACCACCGTGTTCTTGGGCAATGTTGTGAATCAATTCTTGGATCAAGACAGTTTTACCAACTCCGGCACCACCGAAAAGTCCAACCTTCCCACCTTTAAGGTAAGGGGCAAGAAGGTCGATAACCTTAATCCCTGTTTCAAGGATTTCAGAAGAGGTAGACAACTCATCAAAAGTTGGAGCTTTTTTATGAATTGGCTGACGCTCTGCATCTTCTGTAAAAGGAGCTTCCAAGTCAATGGTATCTCCCAAAACGTTGAAGACACGTCCCAAAGTTTCTTTACCTACTGGTACAGAGATTGGACGACCTGTGTCCAATACTTCCATTCCACGAGTCAAACCATCTGTTGATTCCATGGCGATAGTACGAACCATACCATCTCCCAACTCCAAGGCTACTTCAAGGACGATTTTTGTTTTTCTTTCGTCATTTTTGTAGACGACAAGTGCATTGTTAATCTCAGGAAGTTTTTCCCCTGCTGCAAACAAGACGTCTACAACGGGTCCGATAACCTGAGCAATTTTACCTGAACTCATCTCCTTCTCCTATTCTATATAAGATACTGTCGGTCCCTAGCTCAACTAGGTCCTAAGTTCATTTTCATACGAGCTGGACTAGAGCCTATTCTAAGGCACTAGCTCCTGCTACGATTTCTGTAATTTCTTGTGTAATCGCCGCCTGTCTGGCACGGTTATACTGAATTGTCAAATCATTGATGACTTTCTTAGCATTATCTGTCGCTGTTTGCATGGCTGTCATACCGGCAGCATTTTCAGCTGTCTTGGCATCGATAATAGCCCCGTAAATCATACTTTCTGCAAACTGAGGCAACAACTGCTCCAAAATTTCTTCTCGGCTGTTTTCCAATTCAAAAGTCAAGCTATACTCTTCATCTGCTTCATTTGGATCCAAGTCAACAATCGGAAGCATTTGTTCCACACGCATTTGACTTGTTAGCGTATTGACATGGTGATTGTAGCAGACATAGAGTTCATCAAAAAGTTCATTTTGGTACATTTCAACAGTTTTTGAAATGATCTTACGAACTTCATCAAAGCTAGGTTGGTCTGCCAAGCCACGTAGTTCATAAAGTGGTTGAATACCACGAGCCTTAAAGAAATCAGCTCCCATTCCACCGATACAGATCATTTCAAAACCTGTACCGTCTGGGTGGTATTCTTCTTTCAACTCCATAACGGCTTTCAGAATAGAAGAATTATACCCTCCAACCAAACCGCGATCTGAAGTAATGACGATATAGCCTGTCTTCTTCACGGGACGGCTAATCAACATCGGATTGGTTGAACCACCAGAACCATTACCATGAAGGATATCTGTCAAGAGCTTGCGAACTTTTTGAGCGTATACTTGGAAGTTACGAGCAGCTTCTTCAGAGCGACCTAGCTTAGCAGCCGATACCATTTGCATGGCATTAGTGATTTGACTCGTATTTTTTGTTGAGGCGATTTTTGTTTTAATATCATTTAGAGATACTGCCATCTGACACCTCTATTCTTATTGGAAGCTGGTTTGATTGAGAAACTCTGTAATCGCAGCATCCAAGATTGCTTCTTCTGGCAAGTCTTTTGTATCACGAATGGTTTCTAAAATCTCTGGATGTTGAGCGTCAAAGAAGGCATGGAACTCTTCCTCGAAACGAACAATGTCATCTACTGGAACAGTATCCAAGAAACCATGTGTCAAAGCATAAAGAATGGTTACTTGTTTCTCAACAGGTAATGGTTTGTGAACAGGTTGTTTCAAAACTTCAACGGTACGACGTCCACGGTTCAACTTAGCCTGTGTTGCCGCATCCAAGTCAGAACCAAACTTAGTGAAGGCTTCCAACTCACGGTATGAAGCAAGGTCGATACGAAGTGTACCAGCAACCTTCTTCATAGCTTTGATTTGCGCAGAACCACCTACACGTGATACAGATGAACCCGCATCGATGGCTGGACGAATACCCGCATTGAAGAGACCATCACCAAGGAAGATTTGTCCATCAGTGATAGAAATCACGTTGGTTGCGATATAGGCAGAGATATCTCCTGCTTGTGTCTCGATAAATGGTAGGGCTGTAATTGATCCACCACCAAGTTCATCAGAAACTTTAGCTGAGCGCTCAAGCAAACGGCTGTGAAGGTAGAAAACATCCCCTGGGAAGGCTTCACGACCTGGAGGACGACGAAGCAAGAGTGACAGTTCACGATAAGCTACCGCTTGTTTTGATAAATCATCATAAACAATCAAAACATGTTTCCCTTGGTACATAAATTCTTCTGCCATGGCAACCCCAGCATAAGGAGCTAGGAAAAGCAATGGAGATGGTTGTGAAGCAGAGGCTGTCACAACGATTGTGTAATCTAAGGCACCGTACTGACGTAGTGTTTCTACTTGCGTACGAACTGTTGATTCTTTTTGTCCAATCGCTACGTAGATACAGATCATATCTTGACCTTTTTGGTTCAAGATTGTATCAATCGCAATGGTTGTTTTCCCTGTCTGACGGTCACCGATAATCAACTCACGTTGACCACGGCCAATCGGTACAAGGGCGTCAATAGCTTTCAAACCAGTTTGCAATGGTTCTGATACAGACTTACGTTGCATAACACCAGGAGCTGGCGCTTCAACTGGACGAGTTTTATCAGTGTGGATTTCTCCAAGACCGTCAACTGGACGACCAAGAGGATCCACAACACGACCAATGAGACTTTCACCTACTGGGACTTCCATGATTTTACCTGTACGGCGGATTGTATCACCTTCACGGATATCTGTAAAGTCACCTAGGATGATAATACCAACATCTGTTGACTCCAAGTTTTGAGCCATACCATAAGAGCCGTTTTCAAAAATCAACAACTCTCCACTCATGGCATTTTCAAGGCCGTGAGCACGCGCGATACCATCCCCGATATAGGTTACAACACCTGTTTCAGTCACATCAAAATTGGGTTTGAAATTTTCAATTTGTTGCTTAATTAAAGCGCTGATTTCTTGTGCGTTAATTGCCAAAAGAACACCACTTTCTATTTCAAATTTTCTTTAACAACTTTAAGTTGTTGTTTAATACTCACATCAATTGTCTTGTGATTGGCAAAAATGACAAAACCACCAATGAGACTTTCATCGATTTGTTCTTTTACACTCCTTACTTTCAGAGACATTTTTTTCTCAATCAAAGGGAGCAAGCGACTCTTTTGTTCATCTGTTAAAGGATGAGCTGAAGTAATCGTCACTTCAAATCGATTTGTTTCTTTTTCAAGTCGGTTCAAGCAATCTACAAGAATATCATAAAAGAGGTTTGCTCTGTGATTGTAGATAAGAACCTGGATCAAGTTTTGCAATAAAGGTGACACAGAGTCTTGGAAGAAAGCAATTGTTTTTTCCTTATCAGACTCGTCTACTGCCACTTTTTTTAAAAAAGAAGGTAAACCTGTTTCTTCAGCAACTTGCTTGATTTGAGTCAAGTCTGAAAAGATACGGTCTTCTTCTCCTTTTTCAAGTACCAATTGGACAAAAGGCATGCTGTATTTTTCAATTACCTTTACTGTTTTCTTGTCCATTAAGCTTCTCCTAGCTGATCGATATACTGATCAATGAGTTCTTTATGGGCATGACCATCAAGGTTTTGTGAGATGATTTTACCAGCCAAGCTGATTGTCAAATCTGCTACCTCACCCTTAACGCTTTGTAAAGCTTCAGCTTTGTTTTGAGCAATTTCTTGGTTTGCTTTTTCTTTTAAGCGTCCTGCTTCTAGTTTAGCATCTGCTAAAATACTAGCCTTACTTTTCTCAGCTGTTTCTTTCGCATTCTCAATGATTGTCTTGGCTTCTTTACGGCTACCAGCCAATTCATCTTCGCGTTTTTGAGCCAATACTTCTGCTTTTTGACGGGCTTCTTCGGCTCTGTCAATATCTGAAGCAATTTTTTCAGCTCGTTCTTCGAAAATGCCTGTAATATTAGACCATGCAAATTTTTTAATCAAGACTAGCAAAAGGATAAAAGAGCCAGCGATTAAAATAAAATTACCAATTAATTCACCTACTGTTACGTGCATCAGTTACTCCTTTCTACTCTTCATCATTAATTTTATTTCCTAGGTACATAGAGGATAATAGTGTAAAGACATAGGCTTGTACACAAGAAATGAACACGGAAAATGCAGTCCAAACTAAGTTTGTTCCAAATGCTATTGGATACCAAAAAATAGCCTGATGTGAAAGTAAAAGAAGCAAGCTTGTCATTACTTCACCTGCAAAGATATTCCCAAAAATCCGCAAAGCAAGAGAAAGGAAATTCGTGATTTCTTCAAGTAGATTCATCGGTGTCATAAATGCAGGAGTTACAAAACCTTTTAGGTATTGTTTAATCCCACGACGACGAATCCCCTCAATATGCGCCATCACAATAATACAGAAAGACAAGACAAGGTCAAATGAAAGATTTGCAGTTGGCGATGTCCAAAGGTTTGTCCCATCTGTTGTTTGAAGTTTAGCCATCAAACCAAGATTATTAGCGATGACCATAAAAAGAAATAAACATAAGTAAAAGAGTGAGTAATCTTTTACATAGTGGGAACCAAGGTTAGGTTCTGTAAATCCAATTACAAAATCATAGAGATACTCTAGTACATTTTGTTTACCTTTGGGTTTCAAAGTCATATTACGACTTGCCCAATAGATAAATGCAAAAATCAGAAACACAGACAGCAAAGTCAAGGCTGTCAAAGTTAAATCAAAGGTAACAGGACCAATATTGATGGTTGGATTGATACTTTCTTCCATCTAACATTCTCCCTTCTCCAATTTATATTTCGTTATTTAATAATAAATGAGAAGACAAGAGTTACGAAGAAAGTTCCTTCGATAAAGGCAACCCCTAAAAACATCAAGCTACGAAACTCAGCGATAATATCTGGTTGGCGAGCTACTGATTTCAACAAACCATTCATCAACAGACCCTCACCAAGAGATACACCCATACAGGCAAGACATAGACCGAAAAATGTTAAATTCATGACGAATTCTCCTTTTAATTAAAATTTACTTACTTAGTTTAGTCCTAAAAATTGGATTTGTCAACTTTTTACTAACATTGAAAGCGTTTAATGAAAATTATTTACAATTTTACTATTTTTAAGCCTATTATATAGAAAACTTTGTAAAAAACTTGTAATAAATCCGACCATTATCTAGCCCTTTCTGAAAAATAATGAAAAAATCCGAGATGAAATCTCGGATGGAATTTAATATATTTTTCAACTTCTTTTCTTTTAGTGACTCGACTTAAAGGGAAAGCAACCAGAAATCATTCATTTCCTTCATACTTATTAAGCTCGAACTGTGACGCTGGTTCCATCTTCCTTGTAAAGATTGATAAGACCTTCTTTGAGAGCTCGAACCATGTCTCCTGCTTGAACAGGTTGTGGGACTTTGATTGTCAATAGCTCCATTGGATTTGGAGCACGGTCGATTTTATTACCTTTAGCATCGTGCAAATCTTCAATATAAGTTTCAAAATGACGGAAACCTGGGCCATAAAACTCAACTTGGTCCCCTTCGTTAATGACGTTCCGTTGGCGAATGGTTGCTGTTTGTGTCGCATCATCATAAGAAACTACTTCAGCAACAAACTTGTACTCAGGAATTTTACGACGAGCACCAAACAACTGCTCATTTTCAGATGGTGTACCATAGTAGAAACCTGTTGCTAATTCACGTTGGGCAACCTTCCACATCTCGTCCACCAAGTCTTGTTTGATCGCTTCAAACTTTTCAGGACTTTCAAGATATGCATCCACAGCCGCCTTGTAGCAGTTGGTTACTGTTGATACGTAGTGAATAGACTTCATACGACCTTCAATCTTAAGACTGTCCACTCCATTTTCAATCATATCTGGAATATGGTCAATCATAGACATATCAACGGCTGACATTGAAAATTCTTCAGGAATTTCACCTTTCAAGCTCTTGCGTTCTTGACCAAATGGCATATCGTAAAGGTCGTATTTCCAACGGCAAGATTGAGAGCAACCACCACGGTTAGCATCACGCATACTCATGTGGTTAGAAAGGGTACAACGACCAGAGTAAGAAATACACATAGCTCCATGGACAAAGGCTTCAATCTCAACATCTGTACGTTTGCGAATTTCAGCTAATTCTTCCATTGAAACCTCACGCGCCAAAACAACACGAGTTAAGCCCAGTTCTTTCCAAAACTCAAGAGTTTCATAGTTAGTCGCACTTGCTTGGGTAGAGAGGTGGATTTCAAGACCAGGCGCTTCTGTCGCTGCAATCATAATCAAGGCAGGGTCAGATACGATAACTGCTGCAATCCCGATATCACGCAGTTTACGGAACCACTCACCAGCACCAGCTTCATTTCCTTCGTGCATAACCATATTGGCAGCTACATAGACCTTAGCTCCATACTTAGCCGCAAACTGCACGCCTTCTTCCATCTGTTCAAAGGTAAAGTTACCTGCACGGCTACGAAGACCATAGGCCTGACCACCGATAAAGACAGCATCTGCTCCATACTGAACAGCTACTTTTAGCTTCTCTAAAGTCCCTGCAGGTGATAAAACCTCAGGACGTTTTAATGTTTTTGTCATGTTTTCTCCTATTTGCAATATAAAAGTTTGACGTTTTTCCTTCTCATTTTATAGCAAATAAGTTATAAAATCAAGCCTAGAAAGATTGTTTTGACAATTCTAATCTTTTAAGCTTTACATAATAACTATTAAACTGTCGAAAATTAACCTAGTTTTAACAAGTAGTCAAAAAGTCTAGGAAAGCAAAAACCAGTATCCAAAGATACTGGCTAGTAAAAATACATAAATGAGTCCTTAGATGACTATTCCCACTCAACTGTTGCAGGTGGTTTACTTGTGATATCGTAGACGATACGGTTAACATGATCCACTTCATTTACGATACGTACTGATATTTTTTGAAGTACTTCCCATGGAATTTTGGCAAAATCAGCAGTCATACCATCGATAGAAGTGATAGCACGGATTGCAATCGTATAGTCATAAGTACGACCGTCACCCATAACACCGACTGAACGAACGCCTGTGTTAACAGTGAAGTATTGCCAAATATCGCGGTCAAGACCTGCTTTAGCAATTTCCTCACGAAGAATAGCGTCTGACTCACGAACTGTTTCCAGTTTCTCTTCAGTGATTTCACCCATAACACGGATAGCAAGACCGGGTCCTGGGAATGGTTGGCGCCATACGATGTGGTCTGGCATGCCAAGTTCTGTACCAAGAGCGCGAACTTCATCTTTGTAAAGAGTGTTGAGTGGTTCAATCAGTTCAAACTGCATATCTTCTGGAAGACCACCCACGTTATGGTGTGACTTGATAGTTTGGGCTGTATCCGTACCAGACTCGATAACGTCTGTATATAAAGTACCTTGAGCAAGGAATTTCACATCTTTGAGCTTGCTGGCTTCGTCATCAAATACATAGACAAACTCGTTACCGATGATTTTACGTTTTTGTTCAGGGTCAGAAACACCTGCAAGTTTGTCAAGGAAACGTTTAGCAGCGTCTGCTTTGACAATATTCAAACCAAACTTACCACCAAGCATGTCCATAACTTGGTCTGCTTCCCCTTTACGAAGAAGACCGTGGTCAACGAAGATACAGATTAATTGATCTCCAATTGCTTTTTGGAGAAGAACACCAACAACTGATGAGTCAACTCCACCTGAAAGGCCAAGAAGGACACGTTTATCACCAACAGTCTCACGAATTTTTTGGATCTGCATATCAATGAAGTTATCCATTGTCCAGTCGCCTTTAGCCTTACAGATGTTAAGGGCAAAGTTACGAAGGATATCATTTCCGTATACAGAATGACGAACTTCTGGATGGAATTGGATACCGTAAATGTGTTTATCTGGATTTTCGATGGCTGCGTATGGACAGTCAGCTGATGTACCTGTACGAACAAAGTCAGCAGGAATCTCAGTAACTGCATCACCATGGCTCATCAAAACAGTCTGTTCATCAGGTGTTGATTCAAAAAGAGCTGATGGTGTATGTGTTAGGGTTGATTGACCGTATTCACGATTTCCAGCATCACCTGCAGGAACAACTTTTCCTCCAAGTTTATGGGTCAATAACTGCATACCGTAACAGATTCCCAAAATAGGAATGCCAAGTTCGAAGATTTCTGGGTCAATATCGAATGAACCATCTTCGTATACAGAGTTTGGACCACCTGAAAGGATAATTCCTACAGGATTGATTTCACGAACTTCAGCAGCTGAAATTTTATGGCTCTTTAGTTCTGAAAAAACACCAATCTCACGGATACGGCGTGAAATCAGCTGGTTGTATTGGCTACCATAGTCCAATACGATGATTTTTTCTACATCTTGCAAATCAGTTGAAATGTTGCTCATCTTTTTCCTTTCTCAAAAGAAATATCTTTTCTCAATATTCTATCACAAATACTAGTGAATTACCAACTAAACAAGGCGAAGTTTGACTTTTTCTTGTTTATTAGGGTACAATAGAGAAAAGATAGAAACGAAGTGAAAATATGCTACCTGCTTATATGAAAATCCATGATCAGATTAAAAAGGATATTGACGATCACCGTTGGGCCATTGGTGAGAGGCTGCCAAGTGAAAGAGATTTGGCTGAACAATTTGAGGTCAGCCGCATGACCCTTCGTCAAGCTGTATCTCTCTTAGTCGAAGAAGGCGTTTTGGAACGCAGGGTAGGGAGCGGCACCTTTGTGTCCAGTACTCGAGTACAAGAAAAGATGCGAGGGACAACCAGTTTTACTGAAATTGTTAAGTCCCAAGGCAAAGTTCCCTCTAGCCAGCTCATTTCTTACAGAAAAACCATTCCCAATGAGCAGGAAGTTGCCAAGTTAGGAATTTCTCCAACCGAAAACATTATCCGAATGGAACGTGTCCGCTATGCCGACCAAGTCCCCCTGGTTTATGAAGTTGCTTCTATTCCTGAAAAATTCATTAAGGACTTTAAAAAAGAAGAAATCACCAGTCATTTCTTCCAAACCCTGCAAAAATATGGCTACCGTATTGGCAAATCACAGCAGACTATTTATGCTCGCCTCGCTAAAGAAAAGATCGCTCACTATTTGGAAGTTGAAAAAGGACATGCTATTCTTGGACTGACTCAGGTCTCCTACCTAGAAGATGGGACAGCTTTTGAATATGTAAAAAGTCAATATGTAGGCGAACGTTTTGAATTTTATCTTGAAAACAATTAGATTACTAGGCAAAAACTCTCTGTCACGAACGACAAAGAGTCTTTTTATTTTTCCAAGAGTAAATCTTTCAAAGAAATCAGAGTTACAGCAACTAATATCATTGCCATACCAAGAAAATCAATGGGATAAAATTGTTCATTCATGATTAGGAAGGCAAAGAAAACCGCAGAGATTGGCTCAATTGAAGCCAGCAAACTTGACTTAACCGGTCCTATCAGACTGGCTCCTTTTAGGAAGGCTGTATAGGCAAAGACAGTTCCGATAAGGATAATGCCCGCAAACGCAAGAAGGAAATCAAGACTAGTTGGGATAGTAGCCTCTAGAACTCCTGTAAAAGGAAGGGCGACTAAACCAGCTATGACCATTCCCACACCAATGACCAAACTACTCCCCCACTTCTTAATCAAGGCTATGGGCAAAATGATATAAAGTGCGTAAGTCAGAGCAGAAAAGAGACCCCAGAACAGACCTGCAGGTGTCATAGATAACTGGTCAAGTTGCCCATGGGTCGCAATGAGGAAAGTCCCTCCAATGGCTAATATGATAGAAATAATCTCTGCCAGGGTCGGTGCCACCTTATCCTTGATACAACTATAAATCAAAATCCCGACAGGGCAAACATACTGAAGCACCGTCGCGGTTCCTGCATTGGTCTCCTGAATAGCAGACAAATAGGCAAATTGATTGAGAAAAAGACCAATCAGAGCAAAAACGAGAAGAGACAGCAAACTTTTTCTATCCTTTAAAAAGGCCAGCATTTTATCCTTTGCAGTAGCATAAGCCAAGACCATGAGAATTCCACCAGCGATTAAAAGACGCAAGTTGGTCAAAACCAAAGCCGAAATTCCGTGTGCCATCAGGTATTGGCCACTCGTTCCTGACAACCCCCAAGCAATACCAGCCACAACTGTTAATAGAGTCCCTTTTAAACTACTTGACATGTCTCTCCTTACTCTTCTTTACGAATCAAGTCCATCACTTGATTACGATCTACAATCCATTGAGCACGCTCATCCTTTTCATAGGTACGATTCGATAGGAAAATAGCCGCTTCTTGCTTCTTACGATTCCACATGATAAAGGTACCTGTATAACCCGTATGGTCTAGCCAATCTCCTTCCAAATTCCATGCCAAAGAACGTTCCTTGTCATCCAAAGGAGAAAAATTTTGACTCAAATTTCTTGCAAAATGATCTGCTAAATAGTGTTCTAAAAAGATTTGTAAATCCTTTACAGTCGAAAATAAACCAGCACTACCTGCATGTCTGCCCAAGAGGCGAGCCTTGGGATCATGTACCAGACCTGCCTCGACACCTCTAACTGTTGGAACAGCAAACCCAACAGGCCCAAACTGGGTTTCCGTCATTCCCCACGGTTTCCAAACTTGTTCTTGTAAAATTACATCCAGTTCTTTATTAAAGATTCTTTCCAAAATAAAGCCCAAAAGCAAAAAATGGACATCCGAATAAAGAAAGGTTGGCTGACTCCGTCTGTTGAGATGAAACATAGCTTTCTTTAATTCAAGGGCTGTTAAAAGATCACGATTAGGAATAAAAGGATCAAGGTCTGTTGCATGAGTCAAGAGCTGGCGAATAGTGATGTCTGGATAATCACTCTCAGCTAAAAAATCTGTTACAAGTCTGTCAATATCTAATTGACCTTTTTCCCACAAGAAGGTAAAAACTGTGCCAACCCCAACAACCTTGCTGACACTAGCTAGATCGTAAACTAGTCCTACCTCAGTCTGTAGGCCATGCTCTGGGTCACTCTGGCCTAGATAGAACTCCGTCCATTGATTGCCCTTAAAATACGCAAAAGAGGCTCCGGGATAAATCCCTGCCTCGATTTGTTCTTCTATTTTTTTAATAATCTTGGTCCACTTCATACTTCTTCAAACCACAATTCAACATTATTTCGATCTTTACCAAGGAAGAATTTTTCAGACTTAGGAATAAAATATTCGGTAGACTCAAATTTCTTGCGAAGACTTGCTATATTTAGTTCATTGACCAAGAACTTGAGCATAGATAAGTCCCAAGTAACCGTATTGTCCACAGTCAAATCTTGCCCCTGAGCTGGGATAAAATCAAGTGATGTCCCAACTTCAGATGGTTCCAAGTAACTATCGACATCAGTTGGGAGATGTAATTCTATAGAAATCTCAAATTTACTTAAAGAAATTGATTCCAAATCTGTTTGAAACTCAGGGTTTTCTTCTACTTCTACTAGACTTGCTCTATCATCTTCCGCATGAATCAGAATCAAATCATCTTCTGGAGAGTAAATTTCAAAAGCGTAGCCGTTTTGCCCCTTATATAATCGATGAATCGAATCTGTTTTAGCTAATAAGGCTTCAATTTCCAAGGGATTTTCCACCTTGACAAGTAATCTAGCCAGCTTCTTTCTTCCTTCCACTTTACGAGAACGCATACTTGGAGCTTCTTCTAAAACAAGTTTTTCAAGGCCTGTTTGATCACCTAGTGATAGAAAGGCTGACTCTTCTAACAAGACTTTCATACCGAGGGTTTCCATATAAAAGGTTTCATTTAAATTTCTATTATTAACTTTTAAAGTAGGAATAATCCGTACAATTTGATTTACATTCATAAATTCCTCCGTCACTTTTTATTTTATAGGATTTTAGAATTTTTTACAAGATATTATACTCAAATTTAACAATTTTAACCTCATTAAACATCTTTTTGAGGAACATGAGTAAAAATTCGATTTTATAGAAAAAGGAAACTAATTAAAATTACAAGAAGTTCATTCGGAGATGGTTGCCTAAAGAAACTAGAAAATGATTCCTAAAATAGAGCTCTTCATCGAGAATTAAATTCATCTGAATAATTAATATATAGTATGTTGAGTATGGAATAGTACATTGTAGCTGTTCAAATATTTCTAGAAATAAATTTGACTTTCCTAATCAATTTGTTTATATCTTATTTCAATCTACTCTATATGCATCCTGTATTCCTAAAACAAGAAACAGAAAAACACCCCAAGAATTAGAATTTGAGCTAACTTTTGGGGTTCAGTTCATTAATATAACTAATTGTTTTACAATTAAGAATTAATTATTTTCAACTTTTTCTTCGTATTTTGGTCTGATTGTTGTACCTGAATTAATAATGGTACGTTTTTGGACTAGAGGAAGATCGGTACGATTGTAAACAGTACGCCATGGTTCCCAAGCAAGACCTGTTTTTTCTTGAATCTTCACTCGTATATTACGAACGTTTCCTTTAAATTGAAGCTCCGTTTGGAAGCCAGCAGTTCTGTTCTGACCGTTATGCTCCCACTGACGTGAACGAATACTTTCAATACCATCCTTATCGTAAGTCACTTCATCCCAGTAAACATAGTAACGAGCAATATAAGCTCCCTTATGTTGTAAATTGAGGTAACCATTTTTGTATGAAGTCACTTTTGTTTCAATGTAGTCTGTATTACTTTGAATTGTAGCTACTTGATTATCTTTCAAAAATGCAGTTTTGTAAGAAATTGGAACAGCAGGGTTTTGTGTACTAAAAGTAGCTCCTTCTTGAATCAATTTCTTCAAGTCTTCTACCGTACCTGTTACAACGCGTGCAGCACCATCAGCATTGCCACCTACAATTGAAACTGTTACTGTTGTATTTTTCAAGACACGCGCCCATTCAGATTCAGCTTTAATAGGTACTCCCTTAATTACAGCATTGATTGCTGCTTTCAATTCTGTACTCTTGCTTGTTGTTTCAAACTTAACATACATTTGACGTCCGTATGACACGCTTGATACATACACAGGAGGAGTATTTTCGTCAATTCCACGTTCTTTCAATTGATCAACTGTTACTCCTGAGGCAAATACATCTGATGGATTTTTTGGAGCATCAAAGTTTGCAGTATAGTAAATTTGTTTAAAATCAACTACCTCAATTTGTTTTTCACCTTTGTTAACAGCTTCAAAGTCAATTTTTAAATTAACCCCAACTTTTTCAAAGTCACTTCCAAATTTCGCTTTCAATTGATTCATGCTGTAAGCAGACGTTGATTCGTACTGCATACGTGCTGGAGCAGGATTTTTCGCAGCATATTTTTCATGCCAACGATTTAACAGGGTATTCACACCTTCTTGCATACCACTTACAGTTGGGTTAGCATCTACATAGCTATCGCCGCCAACCATTCCTGGTAAATCAACACTGATTCTACTTTTATTACGATCTAAACTAATTTGTTGTGGTTTATTTTCTAGAAGATCTTGATTAGCTTTAAACAAAGCACCTAGGTAAATATCTCCATTGCTATTAATAGCAACATCAGCATGACTACTAGAAAGGTTCTTCTTCACTTTTTCTACAACTACAAATTCACTTCCTTGTTGTTTTGTACTTGTATTCGTGTAATTTTCAATTGCCTCGCCTCGTCTAGTTAAAATATTTGTTTTATCATAATTCAAACCAAACAAATATTTATTTAGTTCTGCAGTAAAATCTGTTTTAACTTTGTTTTCTGTTTTCTTACTTTCTACTACTTTTTCTTCTTTTACAGAACGATATACTTCAACTTCTGCTAAACTAAGAGGAGTTTTAGATTTATTTAATTCAATTTTGACATATCGTGCATTATCTCCTGAGAATTGAACATCAACTGTTGGTTGGCTATTTAAACTATCAACATGTTTACGAGCTACTTCATTCCCATCTTTATCCAATAAAATAACATCGAAATTAGATAAACGATTCGCTACATCACCATCTCCACGATTGTAAATACGAACAGTTCCTACTGCTTCTTCTTTCTCTAAATCAACTTTCCACCAAGAATGATCTTGAAAATCTGTATGGGTAACGGAACGGTGGTTCCATGCGTTATCTCGATTTCCATCAACCGCTCTAGAAGCTTCTCCTCCATAGGCAATTGAACTTTGACTTGCAGGTTTATGAGAAGCAATATTTTCACCAGAAACTGCAGCTACACTTGGCTCTGTTGCTTTTACTACATTCGTTTGAAAAATTAGCCCAGAACCTAGCAAAAATGTTGCAATGGCAACACCACATACTCCAACACTACGTTTACGAATAGAAAAACGAAATCCTTTATCTTGTTTGTTTTGAGACATACAAAACTCCTTTTATATTTAAACGAACTATTTCTTGAACGCGTTCTCTTGAAACAATAATATTATAACAAAAAAACAAATCCTCTGCAATCCTTTTCCTTGAAAAAATTAATTTTTATTACTTTCATTCGAATGTTTTTTGTATATTAACATATTCGTTTTTATCGAAAAAGATCTCTATATATGAAAGTCTAAAAAATCAAAAATAAACGCATATTATCAAGTGTTTCATAAACTTAATAATATACGTTTTATCATGGAAACATTTGCTTCATTTTCTCCTAAAATTGTGTTCTATACAGACTCTTGGATTTGTATATATAATCATATATAACTTGTAAAATCTATCTCCATGAAGAGTCCTGAACGAAAACTTTTTCATTGTTTTTACTATTGGTTAGATTCTAGTTCTGTATAAACTTCCTGAAGATAGGCATCAAAAACTTCTTCATCAGAAATCGTGTCAGAGATGAAGCTTCCATTGCTAGTACGTTCTGACAAATTCAAGTCTTGTAGTCGACTTTCATAGACTGTTCCTTTGTTAGATTGGACAAGCAGAGTTTGGTCATTCCCATCCACTTCTGTACTGAAGAGGTCACCAACGAATCCTTGCTCTGCAACTGCACCTGCCAAGAAAACTCGATGTGGTTTGTTTTTTAACTCACGTAAAACTTGTAAACCACGTTTGGCACGGCTGGTTGCTGGAATTTCCTCAAGAGAAACACGTTTCAAGCTACCACGCTGAGTCAAGAGGTAGAAGGATGAGGTATTACAGACAAAGGCCGATTGGAGGACATCATCTTCTTTCAGGTTCATAGCCTTGACACCTGCAGCCTTGGCACCGACAACTGGAACCTCTTCGATATTGAAACGCAGAGCATAACCGTTTTGGCTAATCAAAAGAACATCATCTAGTTTAATCGGAGCTACTGTTACAATCTGGTCAGTATCGTCTTTCAACTTAGCGTACTTGACAGATTTAGAACGGTAGGTTCTCCATGGGGTGAATTCTTTTCGTTCTACACGCTTGATTTGACCGAGACGAGTTGCTGCAAAGTAGGTTGTCGCATCATCAAACTGATCCACGACTTCTGCATAGAGAATTTCTTCGTTGGTTTCAAAGTTTGTAATGGTCTGGCTCAGATGCTCTCCGATGTCCTTCCAACGAATATCTGCCAATTCATGGATTGGTCGATAGATGACATTTCCAAGCGTCGTGAACATCAAGAGGTGTTGGGTTGTCTTGGCAGATTGAACAAAAATCAAACGGTCGTCATCACGCTTACCAATTTCTTCTAGAGTGGACGCCGCAAATGAACGTGGGCTAGTACGCTTGATATAACCCGCCTTGGTCACGCTGACGTAGGTATCTTCCTCGGCGATCAGACTAGCTGTATCAATCTCGATTGCTTTCGCAGTGTCCTCTAAAGAACTCAAACGCGGAGTTGCAAATTTCTTCTTGACCTCACGAAGTTCTTTCTTCATAAGATTGTACATAGTCCGTTCATCACCGATAATCGCCGCAAGCATGGCAATCTTCTCACGAAGTTCTGCTTCTTCCTCCTGCAAGACAACCACGTCTGTATTGGTCAAACGGTAAAGCTGCAAGGTCACGATGGCCTCAGCCTGCTCTTCTGTAAAATCATAGCTAATCTTGAGATTTTCCTTTGCATCAGCCTTATTTTCAGAAGCGCGGATCAGAGCAATGACTTCGTCCAAAATCGAAATCACGCGAATCAGACCTTCCACGATATGGAGACGTTTCTCAGCCTTTTCCTTGTCAAAGCGTGAACGGGCCAAAATCACTTCACGACGGTGGGCGATATAGCTAGACAGGATTGGAACAATCCCAACCTGACGAGGTGTGAAATTGTCAATCGCCACCATGTTAAAATTGTAGTTGATTTGTAGATCGGTGTACTTAAATAGGTAATTTAGAACAAGCTCCGTATTAGCGTCTTTCTTGAGTTCGATAGCAATACGAAGACCGTCACGGTCAGACTCATCACGAACCTCAGCAATGCCTGCCACCTTGTTATTGACACGGACATCATCGATTTTCTTGACTAGACTGGCTTTATTGATTTCATAAGGAATCTCAGTGATAACGATTTGTTCCTTACCACCTTTTAGCTTTTCAATTTCAGTCTTAGAACGAACAACTACGCGCCCTTTCCCAGTTTCATAGGCCTTCTTGATTTCATCACGACCTTGGATGATCGCCCCTGTAGGGAAGTCAGGCCCGGGCAAGAATTCCATTAGTTTGTCTACTTTGGCAGTTGGGTGGTCAATCATGTAAACCGCCGCATCGATAACTTCAGCCAAATTATGGGGTGGAATATCTGTGGCGTATCCAGCTGAAATTCCGGTTGAACCATTGACCAAGAGGTTTGGAAATGCTGCTGGTAAAACCGTCGGCTCTTTCTCCGTGTCGTCAAAGTTCCAAGCAAAAGGAACGGTCTTTTTCTCGATATCCTGAAGGAGATAACCAGCAATTTCAGACAAACGTGCCTCAGTATAACGCATTGCCGCAGGCGGATCACCGTCCATAGAACCGTTATTACCGTGCATTTCAACTAGAATCTCACGGTTTTTCCAGTCCTGCGACATACGAACCATGGCATCATAGATAGAACTGTCACCGTGTGGGTGGAAATTCCCCATGATGTTACCAACAGACTTGGCCGACTTACGGTAGCTCTTGTCAAAGGTATTGCCATCCTTATTCATAGAATAAAGAATACGACGCTGAACCGGCTTCAAGCCATCACGAATATCTGGCAAAGCCCGGTCCTGAATAATATACTTGGAGTAGCGACCAAAGCGCTCTCCCATGATGTCCTCAAGGGACATGTTTTGAATGTTAGACATAAGATACAAAGGGACGATTCGGCTTGCCGAAAATTTCTGTAGAAAAATAGAAAATCGATGCAGGGTTCGATGACCCCAAGGTGATTTATCTTTTTTCCTAAGTCTTAGTCCCGTGTTCAGTTACCTCTAGTAACCAAACTATCCTTTCTGTAGTTTAAAATACGTTTTAAAAGATACGTCAGGAGTTTTCACACAGTATTTAGAGCGTGTTCAACTCCTTTCAAAAAATGTAGAGTAGTTTTTATGGAAAAGTTGCTCAGTTACCTCTAGCAACCAAACTATCCTTTCTGTAGTTTAAAAGTTTTAATTTGTGTTCTTTATTTAGTGATTAGGAAGTTTTTCCTCAGCATATCTCATCATCTTCTCAGCTACTTCCCTACCGTATTCAAAGCCCATCTTTTGGGCAAGGATTTGAGCTTCTTGATGGAAAAGTTGTATAGTAGCAAATAAAGACTGAGTGATTTTGTCTAAACTTGATAAATCAAGCAGATTTGAGAATTCCTTTTCTTTCTCAGTGGGTAAATAGTTAAAAAGATACTTATAATTCTTGCCGACGTCTACTGTTCCCTTATCACTTGCTACCTGCCAAGCTAAGACTTTTAAGAGTTCTTGTTGGCAAATATCGTAGAGATGGTCCATCGCATAGATGACTTGATGGCGACAGATTCCTTTGACCACATATGCTGACACCCACCAAAATTCATTGCAGGAATTTTTAAAATCTGTCTCAGTAGCCGGGGTTATCCAGTAACGCTTCGGACTAGGGGGATAAGATTCAAACAAACCTTTATCATCTTTCAAGACTGTATAATCAGCCTCACTATCCACCCACTCTTTGATGTACTCTTTGGAGCAAAGAGTCAAATCGATACGGTTACCGTCTTCAAAAAGCATAAGATATAGACGACGATGATCAAGAGCAACCTCTTGCTCAATAATGCGTTTGCCAAACTGCTCCAACCAAGAAAGGTCTTTCGTCAGATTATCTAAATCATCCACGACATAAACCACGTCATAGTCTTGAAATTCATCTTTTGGAGCTTTTAGACATGCTCGCGAACCAGACATGGCGACAGCTTTGACTTTCAAATTTTTAGCTGTCTTTATCAGAATATCGAGTATTTCTGTTTCAGTTCTCATGTTAATACCCATTCGTTAAAGACCGACTTAAAACACCGTCGCTTCTTCTAGCGTAAACTTGACATTATCCTCAATCCACTTACGACGTGGTTCGACCTTATCACCCATAAGGACATTGACACGACGTTCTGCACGTGCTAGGTCTTCAATCGTAACACGGATGAGGGTGCGGGTTTCTGGGTTCATGGTTGTTTCCCAGAGTTGGTCCGCATTCATTTCACCAAGACCTTTGTAGCGTTGGAGGGTAGCACCTTTACCAAACTGCTTACGGAGCTCCTCTAGTTCTCCGTCCGTCCAAGCGTAGGCCACTTCTTCTTTCTTGCCTTTTCCTTTGGACATCTTATAAAGAGGTGGAAGGGCGATATAGACATGTCCCGCCTCAACTAGCGGACGCATATAGCGATAGAAAAATGTCAAGAGCAAGGTCTGGATATGGGCACCATCTGTATCCGCATCGGTCATGATAATGATCTTGTCATAGTTGGCATCTTCAAGGGAGAAATCTGCTCCCACACCCGCACCGATGGTATAAATCATGGTGTTAATTTCCTCATTTTTGAGGATATCCGCCATCTTGGCCTTGGCTGTATTGATAACCTTACCACGAAGAGGCAATATAGCCTGGAACTTGCGATCACGACCTTGTTTGGCAGAACCGCCGGCAGAGTCCCCCTCGACTAGATAGAGTTCATTCTTAGCTGGATTCTTGGACTGGGCTGGCGTTAATTTACCCGACAACAAGCCCTTATCTTTCTTATTTTTCTTACCATTTCGGCTTTCATCACGCGCTTTACGTGCTGCTTCACGGGCATCACGGGCCTTGATAGCCTTGCGAATAAGATTAGAGGCTAGTTCCCCATTTTCCATGAGGAAGAAAGTCAACTTATCAGCCACAATTCCATCCACAACCGGACGGGCTAGTGGGCTTCCCAGTTTATCCTTGGTTTGACCTTCAAACTGCAAATGTTCTTCAGGAACTAAGATAGAAAGAACGGTTGCTAATCCCTCACGATAGTCGGAACCTTCTAGATTTTTATCTTTTTCCTTGAGAAGACCTGTCTTACGCGCATAGTCATTCATGACTTTGGTAATGGCAGACTTGAGTCCTGTCTCATGAGTTCCACCGTCTTTGGTACGAACGTTATTGACAAAGGACAGAATGTTATCTGAAAATCCATCATTATACTGAAGGGCAACTTCCACTTGGAAACCATTATCTTCCCCTTCAAAGTAGAGAACTGGTGTCAAGGTTTCCTTGTCTTCGTTTAGATAAGAAACAAAGTCCTGTACCCCATTCTCATAGTGGAACTCAATCGCTTCCTCTGTACGCTTGTCCGTCAAAGACAAGGTCACATTTTTCAAGAGAAAGGCTGACTCATTGAGGCGTTCTGAAATGGTATTGTACCTGAAGTCTGTCGTAGAAAAGATGGTCGCATCAGGCATAAACGTAACTTTGGTACCTGTTTTAGACTTGGGCGCTGTACCGATTTTCTTCAAGGTAGTGACAGGTTTTCCACCATTTTCAAAACGTTGCTTATAGATTGCCCCATCACGGGTGATTTCAACCTCCAGCCAACTAGAAAGAGCGTTAACAACAGAAGAACCAACCCCGTGGAGACCACCTGATGTCTTGTAGCCACCCTGACCGAATTTCCCTCCAGCGTGAAGAATAGTGAAGATAACCTCAACCGTTGGAATCCCCATAGCGTGCATACCCGTCGGCATCCCACGACCATGGTCCTGCACAGTCAAACTCCCGTCTTTATTGATGGTCACATCAATACGGTCACCAAATCCAGACAAGGCCTCATCGACGGCATTGTCCACAATTTCCCATACTAGGTGGTGGAGACCTGCCCCATCAGTCGATCCGATATACATCCCTGGACGTTTACGGACGGCATCCAACCCTTCTAGCACCTGTATGGCATCATCATTATAATTGTTAATATCGATTTCCTTTTTTGACACAAGGAACCTCCTATTCGTTCATCTTTACTATTCTACAGGTTTTCTAAGGATTTTGCAAAATTTTTCTTTCTCCGCTGTGACAATTTCAGAAGAGATTCTCTGCCTTTCTTCTCCATTTCATGATATAATAGTAGTATGATTACAATAGTTTTATTAATCCTAGCCTATCTGCTGGGTTCAATTCCGTCTGGTCTCTGGATTGGACAAGTATTCTTTCAAATCAATCTGCGAGAACATGGTTCTGGCAACACTGGGACAACCAACACCTTTCGCATCTTAGGAAAGAAAGCGGGTATGGCAACCTTTGTCATTGACTTTTTCAAAGGAACCCTAGCAACCCTTCTTCCGATTATGTTTCATCTACAAGGCGTTTCGCCTCTCATCTTTGGACTTTTGGCTGTTATTGGCCATACCTTCCCTATCTTTGCAGGATTTAAAGGTGGTAAGGCTGTCGCAACTAGTGCAGGTGTGATTTTCGGATTTGCACCTGTCTTCTGTCTCTACCTTGCAGTTGTTTTCTTTGGAACCCTCTATCTTGGTAGTATGATTTCTCTGTCTAGTGTCACAGCATCTATCGCAGCCGTCATCGGAGTTCTACTCTTTCCACTTTTTGGTTTTATCCTGAGTAACTACGATCCTCTCTTCATCGCTATTATCCTAGCACTTGCTAGCTTGATTATCATTAGGCATAAAGATAATATCACACGCATCCAAAATAAAACTGAAAATCTTGTTCCTTGGGGATTAAACTTAACCAATCAAAATCCTAAAAAATAAAACGCCAGTTTGAACAGAACTGACGTTTTTTGTATGCTTATTTTGACTTGATATAGTTGATACCATCTGCTTTTGGTGCAACTGCTTTTCCAAAGAAGGCTGCCAAGACAAGAATGGTCAAAACATAAGGTGCGATTTGAAGGTAAACCGCAGGCACTCCTTGTAGGAATGGCAATTGAGAACCGATAACAGCCAAACTTTGTGAAAGCCCAAAGAAGAGACTAGATAGCATGGCTCCGATTGGATTCCATTTTCCAAAAATCATCGCAGCAAGGGCGATAAATCCAGGTCCAACAATAGTTGTCACTGAGAAGTTAACTGAGATGGATTGAGCATAAATCGCTCCCCCAATTCCACCTAGGAAACCTGAAATGATAACCCCTAAATATCTCATTTTGTAGACGTTGATTCCCAAGGTATCCGCTGCTTGAGGATGTTCACCTACAGAGCGGAGACGAAGACCAAAGCGGGTCTTGAAGAGGATAAACCAAGCAAGGAAGGAGAAGGCAATCGCGATATAACCAAGCAGACTTGTTGATTTGAAGAAGATATCACCAATCACTGGGATATTTGCCAAGACTGGGAAGTCAAAGCGTCCGAAAGTCTGACTTAAGTTATCTGTTTGTCCCTTATTATAAAGAACTTTCACCAAGAAAACAGCCAAGGCAGGCGCCATCAAGTTCAAAACCGTACCGCTGACAACATGGTCTGCACGGAAATGAACCGTTGCTGCTGCGTGGATGATAGAAAAGATTCCCCCTACCACTCCTGCTACAAGCAAAGATAGCCATGGAGTTGCTGCTCCAAATTGTTCTGCAAATTCAAGGTTAAAGACGACTCCAGAAAAGGCTCCCATAACCATAATTCCTTCAAGGCCGACGTTTACGACACCACCACGTTCAGAGAAAACACCACCAATACTTGTAAAGATGAGGGGCGCTGAGTAAATCAGCATAGAAGACACCAAGAGGGTGAGCAAGGTTGTAATAGACATCTTTACTTACCTCCTTTAACTTGTTTTTTCGGTTTGACAAAGCGTTCGATAAGGTAATGAACACTGACAAAGAAGATAATAGACGCCGTTACAATGCTGACAAGCTCAGATGGTACCTGTGCCGCATTCATACCAGGAGCCCCAACTTGGAGAACACCAAATAGGAAGGCTGCAAAGAGAATACCAATTGGTGAGTTGGCCGCAAGTAGACTAACCGCCATCCCGTTAAATCCGACAGCCAATGATGCCCCTTGAACATAAACGTTCTGGAAGGTGCCCAGACCTTCAACAGCTCCACCAAGACCAGCCAAGGCACCTGAAATAATCATTGAGAGGATAATGGTACGTTTTGCAGAAATACCAGCGTACTCTGAAGCATGTGGATTAAGACCAACCGCACGAATTTCAAAACCAAGGGTTGTTTTCTTGAGCATGAACCAAATGACTGCAACGGCAATGAGAGCAAAGAAAATACCGATATTCATGCGCGAATTACCAGTCAACTCAGCCAACCAAGGTGTCTGGTAGGTTGCATTAGCCCCAACACGAATGGTCGAATCTGTACTTTGCATGAAGTCTTTAGGAAAGGCATGGATAAAGGCATTTCCTACATACAAGACAATGTAGTTCATCATGATGGTTACGATAACCTCTGACGTCCCTAGATAAGCTCTAAGAATACCTGGAATCGCTCCGACAATCCCACCAGCAATCAGGGCAATCACAATAGTTGCTAGAATCATCAAGGGACGTGGCATATCTGGATGCGACAAAGCAAACCAACCACTGAGAATCCAACCTGCCAAAGCCTGACCAGGAAGTCCGACGTTAAAGAAACCTGCACGACTGGCAACAGCAAAGCCAAGACCAATCAAGACCAAAGGTCCCATAGCACGGAAGATTTCCCCAATCCCGCGTAGACTACCGAAGGCTGTATAGAACAATTCTTCGTAACCCCAAATAGCATCATAACCGAAGATCCACATGACAATGGCTCCGAGTAAAATTCCTAGGAAGACAGAAATCAAGGGAACCGAAATTTGTTGTAATTTTTTAGACATCACTCTTCTCCTTTCCCAAGTTTCCACCAGCCATCAAGACACCAAGTTCTTGTTTATTGGTTGTTTCTGGTGATACAATACCTTGAATCTTACCATCGTGGATAACGGCAATACGGTCTGAGACGTTTAAAATCTCATCCAATTCAAAGCTGACAACAAGGACAGCCTTCCCATTATCACGCTCTTCAATCAAGCGTTTGTGTATATATTCAATGGCACCGACATCCAACCCACGAGTTGGCTGGCTGACAATAAGGAGATCAGGATCTCGATCAATTTCACGAGCAATAATTGCTTTTTGTTGATTTCCTCCTGAAAGAGCCGCTGCTGGAACAAATTCACTAGCAGCACGAACATCAAATTCTTCCATTAGCTTTTTAGCATAAGAAGTGATATTTGAATAGTTCAAAATTCCATTTTTACTATGTGGTTCTTTATAGTAGGTTTGAAGGGCAATATTTTCAGAAATCATCATTTCCAAAATCAAGCCATCACGGTGACGGTCTTCTGGAACGTGTCCAACACTCAACTCTGTAATCTGACGTGGATGCAAGCCTACAATTGAATCTCCTTTTAGCTCAATGCTACCAGATTCAACCTTACGAAGACCTGTGATTGCTTGAATGAGTTCAGACTGACCATTTCCATCAATCCCCGCAATACCAACAATCTCTCCCGCACGAACATCCAAAGATAGATTTTTGACAGCAGGGACACCACGGTTTTCATTAACCACCAAATCTTTGATTGACAAGACCACTTCTTTTGGTTGAGAGGCTTGCTTCTCTGTCTTAAAGGAAACAGAACGTCCTACCATCATTTCAGCCAAATCAGCATTGGTAGCTCCTGCAATTTCGACGGTTTCAATTGATTTCCCACGACGGATAACTGTAACACGATCAGAAACTGCACGAATCTCATCCAACTTGTGAGTGATCAAGATAATTGATTTTCCTTCTTTGACAAGATTTTTCATAATAGCCATTAACTCATCAATTTCTGATGGAGTCAAAACAGCCGTTGGTTCGTCAAAAATCAGGATATCAGCCCCCCGATAAAGGGTTTTTAAAATTTCTACACGCTGTTGGGCTCCAACTGAGATATCTGCTACCTTGGCAGAAGGGTCCACAGCTAAGCCATAACGTTCAGAAAGAGCCTTGATTTCTTTGCTAGCTCCAGCGATATCTAGCACACCATTTTTAGTTAATTCACTTCCTAAAATGATGTTTTCAGCCACTGTGAAAGCCTCTACCAACATAAAGTGCTGGTGAACCATTCCAATTCCCAAGCTAGCTGCTTTAGATGGCGAGTCGAGGTTAACAACTTGACCGTTGACCGCAATTTCACCACTGGTTGGTTCAAGAAGCCCTGCTAACATATTCATTAGCGTGGACTTACCAGCCCCATTTTCTCCTAAAAGTGCATGAATTTCACCTTTTCGTAGGTGCAGGTTGATTTTGTCGTTGGCAACAAATTCACCAAACACCTTGGTAATATCACGCATCTCAATGACATTTTCGTGTGCCATGTGCTCTTCCTTTCAGAGTCTTATTTTATTTCAATAAAACTTGCTAGTTTGTCTAGTAGCAAGCTTTACTGAGACAAAATGACTTTGTCTCAACTCTTAAAAAAGCGGCCGAGGGCCGCTTCCTAAGAAATGACTTCCATCCATTATTTTTCAGGAACTTTTACGCTTCCATCAAGGATTTTAGCTTTAGCATCTTCAACAGCTTTTTTACCTTCTTCTGAAAGGTTTGTTACTGCCAAGTCAACCCCTTTATCTTTCAATGAGTAAACGATCACTTGACCGCCAGGGAATTCACCTTTCTCTGCCTTATTAGCAATATCTTTTACAGTTGTACCAACTTGTTTCAAAGTAGATACAAGAACAAAGTTTGATTCTTTTCCATCTTTAGAAGTGTATTTACCTTCTCCTACTTGGTCACGGTCAACACCGATAACCCAAACTTTTTCACTTTCAGAACGGCTTTCGTTGAGTGATTTTGCTTCTGCAAAGACACCTGCACCTGTTCCACCTGCTGCTTGGTAAACAACGTCTGCACCAGCTGCGTATTGTGCTGCTGCAATTGTTTTACCTTTAGCAGCATCACCAAATGAACCAGCATAGTCTACTTGAACTTTGATAGATGGGTCTACTGACTCAACACCAGCTTTAAATCCAGCTGCAAAACGTGAGATAACTTCAGACTCAATACCACCTACAAAACCAACTTGTTTTGTTTTAGTTGTTTTAGCTGCTGCAACACCCGCAAGGTAAGCAGCTTCGTTATCAGCAAATGTTACGCTCGCAACATTCTTTTGATCTTTAATCACATCATCAATCAAGACATAGTTCAAGTCAGAGTGGTCTTTGGCTGCTTCTTCAACTGCATTGTGAAGGGCAAAACCAACACCGAAGATCAGGTTGTAACTTCCAGCCGCTTGTTGCAAGTTGTTAGCGTAGTCAGCCTCACTTGTTGATTGGAAGTAAGTGAAACCTTTATCTTTTGAAAGATTGTGTTCTTTACCCCAGTCTTGCAAACCTTCCCATGCTGATTGGTTGAATGATTTGTCATCAACACCACCAGTATCAGTGACGATTGCTGCTTTTGTCTTCACATCAGAAGATGAAGCTGCGTTACGAGAAGAGCGGTTACCACATGCAGCAAGTCCAACTGCTGCCACTGCAACTAGACCAAGGCCTAGCCATTGTTTCTTGTTCATTACTGAACCTCCTAAATAAGATGTGCAACGATGTTGCAAGTATGGATTTGTTGGCCACAAGGACCGTGCCACTCAGAGAGCGACTCAGACTAGTTTAAGTCTGTAAAAGAGTATGGAAGTAACTCCCCGACCGTCATCTCGACCGTCGATTTATCTTTTGCGACTAAAGTCACTTTTAGATCTTGTTCAAAAAATTCGACCATTACTTGGCGACAAGCACCACATGGTGAGATTGGTTTTTCAGTCTGTCCATAGACAATCAATTCTGAAAATTCTCTTTGTCCTTCAGATATAGCCTTAAAAATGGCTGTTCTCTCACCGCAATTGGTCAAAGGATAGCTAGCATTTTCGATATTCACTCCCGTGTAAACACTTCCGTCTTTTGCCACTAAAACTGCTCCGATAGGAAAGTGAGAATAGGGGACATAGGCATGTTTGCTGGTTTCAATTGCTAGTTCAATCAACTCAGTAGTCGCCATCTGCCAATTCTCCTTTTAAAATGGCTACACCAGCTGACGTTCCGATACGGGTCGCACCTGCTTCAACAAAGGCAAGAGCATCTGCATAAGAACGAGCTCCACCAGCTGCCTTGACTCCCATATCAGGTCCAACAGTTTCACGCATTAATTTGACATCTGCTATCGTAGCTCCACCAGTTGAAAAGCCAGTAGATGTTTTGACAAAGTCAGCTCCCGCTTTTTGGGCTAATTGACAAGCCACAACTTTTTCTTGGTCGGTCAGAAGGCAAGCTTCAATAATGACTTTAACCAACTTATCACCACTTGCTTCCACAACTGCTCGAATATCAGACTCAACCAAATCAAGATTCCCTGATTTGAGAGCTCCAACATTGATCACCATATCAATCTCATCTGCACCATTTTGGATAGCTTCTTTGGTTTCAAAAGCTTTCACTGCTGAAGTTGTTGCTCCCAAGGGAAAACCTATTACTGTACAAATCTTGAGATCTGTACCTTCAAGCCCTTTTTTAGCATGTTCAACCCAGGTCAGATTAACACAGACACTGGCAAAATCATACTCTCTAGCCTCAGACAACAAACAATCAATTTGTTTTTCTGTCGCATCCTGCTTCAAAAGCGTATGATCGATATATTTATTTAATTTCATATACGGATTCTCCTGTCGTTTATGAGATAATTTCTATAATTTCTCGTAAACTTCGCACCCTATCATTTATTTTAACATATTTTTGAAAATCTGTAACTAGCTGAGGAGAAATTTTTCCATTTGTGTATACTTTTGCAACAATTTCTCCCTTTTGAACGGAATCTCCAACTTTCTTTTCAAAAACAATTCCAGTTTCATAGTCCAAGTCATCAGACTTGACTGCACGACCAGCACCAAGTCTCATAGCATAGAGGCCAAATTCCATAGCTGGGAGAGCTGAAATGACACCTGTTTCCTGGGCAGGGATATCCACTACATGGGTAACATTGACTGGACGATAGAGGTCTTCCAAGTCTCCACCTTGAGCTTGCACCATCTCCTCAAACTTAGCCAGTGCTTGTCCATTTTCAAGATGTTGGCGAACTTCTTCAACTGTCTTGTTTACATTTGCCAGACCAAGCATAATTTGAGCCAATTCACAAATAAAGTGGGTAATATCCTGACGGCCTTGTCCTTCTAAAATCTCCAGTGCTTCAAGGATTTCCAGACGATTTCCAATCGCTCGTCCCAAGGGCTGACTCATATCCGTAATCACTGCTACCGTCTTTCGACCAACTGCCTTACCAAGATCCACCATGGTTTGAGCCAGTTCACGCGCCTCATCAACAGTTTTCATGAAGGCACCCTCTCCGACAGTTACGTCTAGCAAAATAGCATCCGCTCCTGCCGCGATTTTCTTGCTCATCACCGAACTCGCAATCAGAGGAATCGTGTCAACAGTTGCAGTTACATCACGGAGAGCGTAGAGAAGCTTGTCAGCTTTAACCAGCTGGTCTGATTGCCCAATGACAGATACTCCAATGTCCTGCACCTGACGAATGAAATCTTCTTGACTGCGCTCGACTTGATAGCCCTTAATGGACTCCAATTTATCAATTGTGCCCCCGGTATGACCGAGACCACGACCACTCATTTTGGCCACAGGCACACCAAAGCTAGCCACAAGAGGAGCCAAAATCAAGGTTACCTTATCACCAACACCACCCGTAGAATGCTTGTCAACCTTAACCCCATCAATAGCGGATAAATCAAACTCTTGCCCAGTCTGAACCATATTCATAGTTAGATCAGAGATTTCTCGTGTTGTCATTCCTTTGAAATAAACAGCCATAGCAAAGGCAGACATCTGATAATCAGGAACCGTTCCTGACACATAGCCTTCAACTAACCATTCAATTTCACTCGAAGTCAATTCTTGACCGTCTCGTTTTTTTTGGATTAAATCAACTGCTCTCATTCTTTCACACTTCTAAGGATATAGTATCCCTTATCTTTTTTGACGATTTCACAATTGCCAAACACATCTTCCATCTTGGACTTGGCACTTGGAGCCCCTTGTTTTTTCTGAATAACGATAGTCAAATCCCCACCAGGTTCCAAGAAATCTTTACTTTTCTCAATGATTTCATGAACCACTTGCTTGCCTGCACGGATAGGAGGATTGGAAATGACATGGTCAAATTTCCCTTCAACTTGTTCATAGATATTGGACTGGAAAATCGTCGCTTCTACTTTATTTCGTTCAGCATTTTGTCGCGCCAAATCCAAGGCACGATTATTGATATCGACCATGGTCGCCTGAACTCCATAAGCCTTAGCCAAGGACAAACCCAAAGGCCCGTAACCACAGCCTACATCAAGGACAGTTTCTCCTTGGTTGACCTCAAGACACTTGAGCAAGAGTTGACTTCCAAAGTCAACCATTTTTTTGCTAAAAACACCCGCATCCGTCAAAAAGGTCATTTTTTCTCCCAACAAGTCCACTCTCAACTCATGAATGTCGTGAGCAGCATCAGGATTTTCTGCATAATACATTTTACTCATGAAACTATTTTACCATAATTTGACTTAAATTGTAAATCGTTTACAAATTGATAATAAAACGAAAAAGACTGAAGAAAGCTAGTCACGAAGACATTTTCTTCAATCTCTTTCAACACTTATAAATAATAAACCATTTAGAACTATAAATATCACAGTCCAGATAAAAACAAAAAGTTTATCACCTATATTATTTCTATTGCTTAACCTTAAAATACTTTATTATCAACAAAATTCCCAACAAGATGTTTAGGTAAAAGCCCAACTGATAAGTTTGTGTCAGGATTTCCAAACTTGTCCAAAGTCGTATCAAATCTTCCAGTGACATGCGGAAGAAATAACCCTCTGTAGCAATCCATAGGACTAAAAAGACATAACTACCAGCAGCAAGCCATTTCATCCACCGTTTTTTTAGGAAGAAAGCAAGCAAGAGCGAACAGATAAAAACAACTGTTACAATGGCATGTTCCATCAAAAAAGTAAAACCGTAGTAAATTTCCACAAAACGTCTACCATTATCGGCATTCGCCCCTTTTATAAAAGGTAGAGCAAAACTTAAAATAAAACAGAGTTCCAATATGTAATGTTTTAAGATTTTCATAGTACACCTCCTATAAGTTGTGAACTAAAATTTCCCTTTATTAGCTTATAAATCAGCAGAAACTATCTCCTACTTCATCATTCAATTGTTCAGTCTCTATCTACCTTTATTATACGATATTAACTTACTATCATCAAGAAACCGCTTTATTTTTTGAGCTTTTTATGGTATGATAGACAAAATATCTAGGGGAAAAGAAATGACCAACGAATTTTTACATTTTGAAAAAATCAGTCGCCAGACTTGGCAATCCTTACACCGAAAGACGACACCTCCTTTGACAGAAGAGGAATTAGAATCCATCAAGAGTTTTAATGACCAGATTAGCCTGCAGGATGTTACCGATGTCTATCTTCCCCTAGCCCATCTCATCCAGATTTACAAACGTACCAAGGATGACTTGGCCTTTTCAAAAGGAATATTCCTTCAACGTGAAAGCAAATCCCAGCCTTTTATCATTGGGGTTTCTGGGAGTGTTGCTGTTGGAAAATCCACAACCAGTCGCCTGCTTCAAATTCTACTGTCCCGTACGCTTACAGATGCTAGGGTGGAGTTGGTAACAACTGATGGCTTTCTCTACCCTAATCAGACTTTGATTGAGCAAGGGATTTTAAATCGTAAGGGATTTCCTGAAAGCTATGATATGGAAGCTCTTCTCAACTTCTTGGATCGCATCAAAAATGGACAAGATGTAGATATTCCTGTCTATTCTCATGAAGTCTACGACATCGTACCTGAGGAAAAACAAAGCGTCAAAGCTGCAGACTTTGTGATTGTTGAGGGAATCAATGTCTTTCAAAATCCACAAAACGAGCGTCTCTATATCACTGACTTCTTTGACTTTTCAATCTATGTTGATGCTGCAGTAGATGACATCGAGAGTTGGTATCTCGACCGTTTCTTGAAAATGCTGAGCCTAGCCCAAAACGACCCTGATAGCTACTATTATCGTTTTACTCAAATGCCGATTGGGGAAGTGGAATCCTTTGCCCATCAGGTCTGGACCAGTATCAATCTCACAAATCTACAAAATTACATTGAACCAACCAGAAACCGTGCGGAAGTGATTCTTCATAAAACAAAGAACCATGAAATCGATGAAATTTACTTAAAAAAGTAATTTTCCCTTGTCAAAACGTAAGTTTTCAGATATAATGGTATAGTTAGTAAATATGGAGGTAAGAACATTGGCAAACATTAAATCAGCTATCAAACGCGCTGAATTGAACGTTAAACAAAACGAAAAGAACTCAGCTCAAAAATCAGCTATGCGTACTGCTATCAAAGCTTTCGAAGCAAACCCATCTGAAGAACTTTTCCGTGCTGCTAGCTCAGCTATCGATAAAGCAGAAACTAAAGGTTTGATTCACAAAAACAAAGCAAGCCGCGATAAAGCTCGTCTTTCAGCTAAACTTGCTAAATAAGAAACAGTCCATAGAGGCTGTTTTTTTGTCCCAAAATAGGAAAAGGTAGAAAATGAAAATCGCAATTATCGGATATTCTGGTGCTGGTAAGTCAACTCTAGCAGAAAAGTTGTCTCACTACTACTCCATCCCAAAACTTCACATGGACACACTCCAATTTCAACCTGGTTGGCAAGACAGTGACCGTGAATGGATGTTGGATGAGATGAAAAAATTTCTCACCAAGCATGAAGATTGGGTCATTGATGGGAATTATTCTTGGTGCTATTACGAAGAAAGAATGCAGGAAGCTGACCAAATCATCTTTCTCAATTTTTCGCCATTGACCTGTCTCTTTCGAGCCTTTAAACGTTACCTCACATACCGAGGCAAGGTCAGGGAAAGTATGGCAGCTGGTTGTCAAGAACAATTTAATTGGGAGTTTATCCGATGGATTCTCTGGGATGGACGGACAAAAAATGCTAAGGATAGATACCAACACTTAAACAATACTTACCCAGAAAAAATGCATATTCTCCATTCTCAAGCAGAGATTGATTGTTTTTTGCGATCTTTAAAAAAGTAAACAATATAGTAGCATTTCATTAAAATCATCATGTACTGATTGACTAAAAAAGGAAATTTTTCATCCAGAAAGTCTTCCTTTTTTCCTTTTATTCAACAATTAAAAATAACTCGAGCAATTTATAAATCAACAATAAAATTCCCCTAGAAATGAAGAGAATCTTGTTCATAGTTTCTGAGTTCGTGATACAAAAAAACTGAAGGAAGTATAGTCCTACTTCTTTCAGTTTTTTATTGTCTCAATTTAGAAAAAACTTCTCCAATCTTACCTTCGATAACTAAATCAGCTTGGCTGTCTTGAGGAGTGCTGGACTTGTTGATAACGACAAGATTTGACCCTGAAAAATAATTGATTAGGCTAGCTGCAGGGTAAACAACTAAGGAAGTTCCACCAATAATCAACAAATCTGCTTGCTGAATGACTTGGGCTGCGCGACTAAATACATCCATATCTAGCTCTTCCTCATAAAGGGTTACGTCAGGTTTGACCACCTTACCACAATCTAAGCAGTGGGGAACTGGACCTTCAAGTTCCAAAAAGGCAGTCAAATCATAAAAGCGATGACAGCCCAAACAATAATTACGATCTGCACTACCATGCAGTTTCAAAACTTTCTGAGATCCTGCCATTTCATGGAGGCTATCGATATTTTGCGTCACAATCGCCTTTAATTTACCTGTTTTTTCCAACGACGCTAGATAATCATGTGCTAAATTCGGCTTGGCATCAGGATAGACCAGATACTTTTTGTAGAAATCAAAAAAATCCTCTGGATAGCGCTCAAACATAGTGCGTGAAACCAGTTGCTCGGCAGTAAAATGGCGACCTAGTTTCAGACTATATATACCATCTGAACTACGAAAATCTGGAATATTAGACTCTGTAGAAACCCCTGCACCACCGAAAAAGACAATGCTCTGACTTTGATCAATAATACCTTGTAATTGTTCAATCTTATCCATTTTGTACTCCTAGGAATTTTCAAGTTGTACTCAATGAAAATCAAAAAGCAAACTAGAAAGCTAGCCGCAAGCTGTACTTGAGTACGGTAAGGCGACGCTGACGTGGTTTGAATTTGATTTTCGAAGAGTATTAAAAAGTTGAAAGCCTTGACTTCTTGTCAACTTGGCTTCCAACTTTATTTGATTATGATTTAGATATTAAACTGACTAGTCTCGACCCTTTGACACAATTAGGCTTTCTTCAATTTCCTTATTCTTACCTATTTCAGGATTGATTCATTGTTGATAGTTATCATTTTAAGAACAAGAGAAATCATTCTGAATATAGCCTACCTTTAGTCTGCAATCAATGTTTCCAAACCAACCTTCATCATATCAGTGAAGGTGTTTTGACGTTCTTCTGCAGTTGTATCTTCATCTGGATTAACCAAACTATCTGAAATAGTCATAATAGCTAAAGCATCAACATGGTGTTGAGCAGCAAGATAGTAAAGAGCCGCTGCTTCCATTTCCACAGCCTTGACTCCCCACTTACCAAGCTCAATGTTCTTTTCAAAGTAGTTTGAGTAAAAGACATCAGATGATAAAACGTTCCCAACGTGGGTTGTCATACCGAGTTCTTTAGCGATATGGTAGGCCTTATCAAGCAAATCAAAGCTAGCGATTTGTGGAAAATCGTACTGTGGCCAATCGTTGCGGATGATGTTTGAGTTAGTTGCAGCTGCCTGCGCCAAAACCAATTCACGAACGTGGACATCTTCATTCAAAGAACCCGCAGTTCCCACACGGATTAATTTTTTCACACCGTAGTCAACAATCAACTCACGCGCATAAATCGAAATAGATGGCATTCCCATCCCAGTTCCCATGACAGATACACGGTGACCTTTGTAAGTACCTGTGTAACCAAACATGTTACGCACTTCGTTAAAACAAACAGCATCTTCAAGGAAATTCTCCGCAATAAACTTGGCACGAAGAGGATCCCCAGGAAGAAGAATTTTATCAGCAATTTCACCCTGCTGAGCAGCAATATGGATAGACATAATTTATGATACAAAGAGCGAGAAGAAAATGACTGAAAATTAGGAATCTGACGAGAAATCCTGATTTCTCAGTCAGATTATCTATTTTCCAAGTTTTCCGCTCGTGTTCAAATCAAAACACACGCTCTACCTTTCTTTTTTGTATATTTAGGATAGCAACAGAGAACAAAGTAAAAATAGGAAATCCGACAAAGATATAAGGCATCTAGGAGGATTTATCTTTTTTACAAAGTTCTCCGCCCGTATTCAGTTCAATGAATACAGTTAATCCATCCTTTCTTTATTCTAAAATTTATAATCAGAAAGATACCAAACCCGTCAAAAAGCAAAGGGAAAATAGGAGTTGGGTGCAGTGAGCGATGCTTGCTAGACCAACTATCTTTTTCCCACTGCTTTTAGGGTGGGTTCAATTCCTTTCTTTCTTAATTTTGTTCTTTCACAGAGAGCTACCTAAGTTTCATTAAAACCCAGGTAATTCTTTTCTTATAAGCTAGACAAACTAACTGTCATTGTATCGTCAGATTACAAGACATCATCGTCACTCACCTTAGAATTCAATGTTGTTCCCCAGTGAGTAATTTTTCGATGCGGTTGTGCCAGGAGAGGTCTGTTATCATAGATTGTTTGCCATCTATTCCAGATAAGACCTGTTCTTTTCTCAATCTTAATTCGAAGATTACGCATATTAGACTTAATTGGGAGATTGAGGATAGAACCTGCGGTCTGATTGCGCCCATTCCCTTCCCAAGAACGACTTCGGACAACTGATTGCCCATTTTTATCTACTGTAACTTCTTCCCACGATATTGAATAACGTGCAATATAAGCACCACTATGTTGAATAGTTAGGGTTTTATCTTTTACAGGAGTGTAGTTTAACAGTTGTACAGGCTTAGAAGCTTGAGTAGTTACATTATTTTTAGCTACAAATCGAAAAACTTCTACTTCTGCAAGGCTGAGAGCTTGATTTTTTTGACGCAATTGAATGCGAACACGGCGACCTAGTTTACCATTCAACTGGAGATCTAAACTGCTTCCTTCTAAACGAGAAACATATTGTCTAGCAACTTCTGTCCCTTTTTCATCATATAAAATCACATCAAAGTCTGACAGACGTTTAGAAAGTTCTCCATCCCCACGGTTATGAAGGCGAACAAGTCCTACCTGTTCTGTACGACCTAAATCAACTTCCCACCAAGGCTGATTTTCAAATTTTGTATGGGTAATTGATTGCTGGCTATAACTACTATTGGTATTGCCATCCAAGGCACGACTAGCATCTCCTCCAAAATCAGTAGAACTTTGCTGAGCTTGTTTTTTCCAAGCGATATTCTCAGCACGATATACTTGGACTTCTGCAAGACTGAGAGCGTTATATCCATCTAACTCGATGCGTACAAAACGAGCTTTCTTATAATCAATTGAAATCTGAGCGGAACTATCTCGCAAGTATGCAATGCGCTTTCTTTCAATTTCTTTTCCAGAACTATCCAAAAGAATCACATTAAAATTAGTCAGTCTATCTTGAGCAGCATCTGTTCGATTGTAAATATTAATCTGGCGAATCGTTTCTTCCTTATCTAAATCGACTTGCCACCAAGGTTTTGATTGAAAATCTGTATGAGTGACAGAATTATGTCCGTAATTTCCATCTAATTTCCCATCAACTGCTCTTCTAGCCTCTCCTCCAAAAGCTGTCGAACTTTGAGTTACTCGTTTCCCTAGAGCTATATTTTCAAGAGGTTCAGCGCTTGGTTGACTAGACGACAGAGGGACTTGTTGTTTCTTAAAGAAATAAACTTTGTCCAATTTTTGATCACGATATCCCTGTTTATCAAGCGTATCACGTTTTCCAATATTAAAGTTCGGGATAGCATTCATTCTACTTTCAAAATAACCACGCGAACGGTGTTTGAAACTAGAGTTACCTGTAAAAGTTACAATATCATTATCATTACGAATCAATGATGTCACAACATTATCATTATCGACCACATAATGTTTTATTTTACCAGATAGAGCTAACTTACGACTTTCTAACCCTACATCCCAGAAACCATTCTTAGCATTCCAAATAGTTCTGGAAGTAATCACTTTAGGAGCACTGAAAGTCGTCACTTTCCTCAATACATGGTTATAAAAATCAGGATATTTTTGGTAAGCTTCAACCGCTGCAATCTGAGCTAGGTAGCCTCCCAGAGAATGACCTGTCATATACAGATTGGTAATGCTGGAATCCTGCGCCAGTTCTTTTACAACATTACGGATATCATCCGCTTGTGCAGGTTTATTTCCTCCAAACAAAACAAAATCTGTACTTAAATCTTTCGCATCATTCAGTCTTGTTCCACGTATAGCCAACATATGCACCGTTCCATCTTTGAGATAAGGGAGATCGCTCTTGGTCTCAAATAAGAAAGCATCCAAGCCACTTGCTGTATGATAAGCCTTTTTCATCTTCCAAAATGGTGCCAGTTCATTGTGCATCATTTTATATTCTTGACGATCAAGATAAAGACTTGGAAAAGGATTTTTATGATCTAGAATTTTGTCAATGTAATCATCATTACGATAAGCCAACTCCATAAAAAGGAGGGAATCACGATCTGTGACATACCATTGTTTCTTGTTATCATCTTCCCCGTCTTCTAGTCCATCTCCATCACTATCTGCTAGTAAAGGATGGCTATGGTATCCTAAGTAGTCTTTCCCATCTTTATTGTAAATGTACAATTCATCCTTATTTTTTATTCCATCATGATCATCATCTCCATCAGGATCTAAAAATTTTCCACCATATAAAGAATTATCGACAAGTTCCTTCTCTACATGGAGTTCTCCTTTAGAAATTTTGACAAAGTCTTCCTCTGTTACTGGACGAGAATTTTTCGGCTCATCCTTTAGAATTTCCTCTTTCTTCAATTCCTCATGAGGAACAGCAGATTCTTTTTGATATAATTCTTCTCCTGCTTTTTCTTTCTGAGTTTCAACAACTTCTTTTGTCTCTAGAGTTGATTGAGCAGCTGTAGTTTTCTCCTCTGTAATCGATATTTCCTGTTTTTTATCAGTATTTTCTAGTTTTGTCGGACTATCCGTTACATTTACTACTAGAGGAGTTTCATTTTTCACAACTGGACTTCCTTCATTGGCAGAAATTCCTGTCGGTGCTAAAAAAGCAAATCCAACTGCAACAGATACAACTCCGATACTTAATTTTTTTATACCAAAACGCATAATTCGTTGATCAATTCTCATTTATTCATATATCTTTCTATTATTTTCACCCTCTTTACCAACAATATTCTCCAATCAGCTAATCTCCTTTAGCATCAAGATTTCATTTTTATACTTTGTTAGCAAGAATTTGAAGAGGTTTATAAAAGTATAGGAACCTCATTCATTTTTCATTTCATAATTCTATATGGAAATTAATTGTTTCATTTATCTTCCAGCTTACAGAAATACTTTCCTACTCATTTTCTTTCTCATAGCTCAGCAAGAATCGCTTTAAGCAATCCTTTAAAGTCGCCTTTAACACGCTCAGTCACTTCTACAACTTCCTCGTGGTTGAGTTCTTCTTGGAAACCAGCCGCAAAGTTAGTAATACATGAAATTCCCAAAACTTTCAAACCTGAGTGGGCTGCCACAATAACTTCAGGAACAGTGGACATACCAACTGCATCTGCTCCCAATGTCTTATAGGCACGAATCTCTGCTGGGGTTTCATAAGTCGGACCTGTTACACCGATATAGACACCTTCGTCAAGCTTGATACCAAGTTTTTTAGCTACTTCATGGGCAGTAGCACGGTATTCTGGAGTGTAGGCTTTAGACATATCAGGGAAACGTGGGCCAAAGTCATCCAAGTTTTCACCCATCAATGGGTTTTGCCCCGTCATGTTGATATGGTCTGAGATAGCCATCAAAGTACCAGGACCAAATCCGATACCACCAGCTGCATTGGTTACAATGACACCTTCACATCCGAGAACTTTCATGACACGAACTGGGAAAGTCACGACTTCCAGAGGATTGCCTTCGTAGAAATGAAAGCGACCCTGAAGAGCCAAGACCTTGCGGCCTGAAAGTTCACCATATACCAATTTACCAGCGTGTCCAACTACTGTTGAACGACCCCAGTTTGGAATGTCTGCATAATCTACTACAACTGGATTTTCGATTTCTTCTGCCAATTCTCCAAGTCCTGAACCAAGGATTAGACCGAACTCAGGCGCTTGGATTCCCTTGTCTTTCAGGAAGGCAGCTGTTTCATTGATCTTATCTAAAAATGTCATTGTGTGTCTCCTTTATTATTTTTTAGCATTTGACCGATTTTGTCAAAAGTTTTAGCATTGCGAATGGTGATGTTGCGATAAAAAGGCATCTTGAGCAAGTACTTATGATAGGCAGTTGCATAGTAGGATTCCTCTGAGATTTTCCCCCAGAAAATCCCAAGTCTTCCAAAATGAACCACTTCATCTTTCAGTTCCAAACTGTTCACTTTCTCGATGACTTGATCCACATCCAAGCTCTCCGTGTAGAAGAGCACATCCTTTCGTGCCAAATCTTTGGTCCACCATTCAGGCAGATTTTCAAGTTCCGCTTCAAAGTCCTCAAGACTCAGTAAGGAAAAGCTCTGAATAAATGGATAATGGACTTCAAAGAAAGTCTCTAACTTTTCAACCAATTGGGCTTTGGGAGCTGTCGAAGTAAAGAAAATGTTGCCACTGTTGATGTAGGTTTCAACCTTTTCCAGTCCCAACTCTGTCAGTTCTTGACGAAGTTGCACCATAGCAACCTTATTCTTCCCACCGACATTAATGCCCCTAACCAGTAAAGCATATCGCGTCATCTTATACCAATTTATCTAAGAAACTTTCCCCAATCATGGCAGTTTCAACACCAAAGTTATCGGCAACTGTTGCTGAGATATCTGCGAAATGTCCGACTGGAATAACACCATTTCCTGTAAAGGCAGGACTGTATGCCAAAAGTGGAATGTATTCACGAGTGTGGTCTGTTCCTGCATAGGTTGGGTCATTTCCATGGTCAGCAGTAATCAAAAGAAGATCATTCTCTCTCATGGCTGCGATAATTTCAGGCAAGCGTTCATCAAACTCATGCAAGCAATCACGGTAACCGTGAGCATTACGACGGTGGCCGTAAAGGGCATCAAAGTCCACCAAGTTTGTGAAAGAGAATCCTTTTTCAAACTCAGCCAGTCCCATAGTCTTCAATAATGTATCAATTCCGTGGCTGTTTGACTTGTTGTGGCCCATGTCATGGTTGATACCAGCACCGTTAAAGATATCGTTGATTTTACCAACAGCATAAGTATCGATACCTACTTCATTGAGTTTATCAAGAACGGTTGGAGCAAATGGTGAAACTGCCAAGTCACGACGATTTGCAGTACGGGTGAAGTTGCCTGGTTCACCTACATAAGGACGGGCAATGATACGACCTAGAAGGGCCGGACGCTCAAGGGTGATCGAACGAGCGTATTCACAGATACGGTACAATTCATCCAAAGGAATGATGTCTTCGTGGGCAGCAATTTGCAAAACAGGATCAGCTGAAGTATAGATAATCAACTCTCCAGTTTCCATCTGGCGTGGTCCAAAATCATCGATAACAGCCGTTCCTGAGTAAGGTTTATTAGCTTCACGAATGACCTTACGTCCTGAAAATTCTTCGATTTTTGTCAGGATTTCTTCTGGGAATCCGTTCCAGAAAGTATCGAAAGGCTCGGTAATGTTGAGTCCCATGATTTCCCAGTGACCAGTCATGGTATCCTTACCAAGGGAAACTTCTTCCAATTTTGTTGCATAACCTGTTGGATTGCTTTCAGCTGGAACAGTCTTCAGAGGAGTTTCGCGAGGAATATTTCCTAGACCTATTTTAGCCATATTTGGGACATTCAAACCAACTGTTTTTGAAATGTGTCCCAGTGTATCAGAAGCGCCGTCTGGAACCCCTGCATTGACAAAGTTATTGGCATCTGGTGCAGCACCGATTCCTACAGAATCCAGTACTACCAAGTGAATACGATTAAATTTAGACATCTTATGCCCCCTTCTATTTTTCTTTTCTTGAGGTTAAAATCTGAACGCCATCTCGTCCAGCTACGATTACCTTATCCACCATTTGGTTGAATAAGCCGTGCTCTACAACACCAACGATATGGTCCAATTCTTGCCCAAATGCTATTGGATCTTCGATGACATCCAAGGCTAAGTCAATGATAAAGTTCTGCATATCGGTCACAAAACGTTGGCCATCTTTTTCACGGAAGCTTGGTTTGTAGCCAGCTCGCGCAAAACGACGAAATACTTGTTCTGCACCATACTGAACCACTTCTACTGGCAATTTAAAAGCACCTAGTTTGTCGACCAGCTTGCTTTCATCCACCACCCAAATATATTCTTTTGAGGGCGTTGCCACAACCTTCTCCATGAGAAGGGCACCACCACCGCCTTTGATTCCGTTAAACTGACTATCCACTTCATCCGCCCCGTCAACCGTCACATCAACCAAATCTACTTGGTCAATAGACTTGAGTGGGATATTAAGACCTTCAGCCTGCTTACTAGTCACACTAGAGGTCGTTACAGCTGTAATCTGCAATCCTTCTTCCTTGATACGACGACCAATTTCTTCGACAAAATAATAGGCAGTAGACCCCGTTCCAAGTCCGACTACCATGCCATCCTTGACAAACTCAGCAGCCTTGATACCTGCCATTTTTTTCAGATTTTCCACTCAAACACCTCCATTTAAGAGCTATTTCTATTATACCATGTAAAGGCTTAATATTCATCTGAAAATTGAAACCGATAACCATTCTCTAAGAAATCTTACTAGAGTTGATTTTTTATCATAAAGATGGTTAAATAATTAAGTACAGAAAAGGAGAAATAAAATGAACCCATTAGATTTGTTTAATCAAGTAAAAGAGTTAATCGAAACAAAAGATTTCGAAGCTGCAAAAACATTTGTTGCAGAAAATCAAGAACAGCTTGGAGAATACTTCTCTCAAGCTCAGCAGTTGATTTCTGGTTCAGAAGGTCTAGATGGCCTCATTAGCAAGATTAAAGGATTTTTCTAAAAATATAAGAGGCTGGCAAAACTCAATTTCAGTAGAAAATGAAATTAATTTTCCCACAATAAAACGCATAGTGTCAAATTTTTTGTAACTCTGATGCTATGCGTTTTTATGATTAACTATGTTCGGTGATAAACTTGTAGGCTTCTTGACCAGCGATAGCCCCATCTCCAACTGCTGTTGTCACTTGACGAAGGTCTTTCAAGCGTACATCTCCAACTGCAAAGATACCGTCAACTGCAGTTTTCATGTGATTATCTGTCACAATCCATCCTACCTGATCTTGGATATTTAATTCTTTAACAAAATCGCTAAGAGGGTCCAAGCCAACATAGATAAAGACACCACCGAAAGCTTGCTCTGTCACTTGACCTATTTTCACATTTTCAAATACGACAGATTCTACTCGGTTTTCACCCTTGATTTCCTTCACTACAGAATCCCAGATAAAGCTGATTTTCTCATTCGCAAAGGCGCGGTCTTGTAAAACTTTCTGGGCACGAAGTTGGTCACGACGGTGAACAATGGTAACAGTCTTGGCAAAGCGAGTCAAGAAGAGGGCTTCTTCAACAGCTGAATCTCCACCACCGACTACCAACAAATCTTGGTCACGGAAGAAGGCACCATCACACACGGCACAGTAGGAAACACCACGACTGTTCAGTTCTTCTTCTCCAGGCACTCCCAAAGGACGGTGTTTAGAACCAGTTGCTACGATAACTGTACGTGTTTTATATGTTTTGTCATCAGTAATCACTTTCTTAAAATCACCATGGTCTTCGACATTTTCAACATAGCCATAAATGTGCTCAACACCAAGATTTTCAAGCGGTTCAAACATCTTTTCTGCCAATTCTGGTCCACTGATATTAGCGTATCCTGGGTAATTTTCGATATCCGATGTATTGTTCATCTGACCACCTGGTAAACCACCTTCAATCAAGGCTACTTTCAGATTGCTTCGAGCAGCGTATAAGGCCGCAGTCATCCCTGCAGGTCCAGCACCAATAATAATAGTATCGTACATATAAATTCCTTCTTTCTTGTTGTAACTATCTTTATTCTAACTCTTTCTTGTTAATCATGCAAGGATTATGCCTTAAAAACAAGAATTAAACTCATAACCGCAAAGGATAATACTGGAACAACCAAGACCCCTATCATAATCATATCATAGAGATGGGCTTGGCGAGCCTTGGCTGTCTTATCCACTCCCGACATGGCTCTCAGTCCAATCCAAATCCCTAAAAAAATCAGGACGAGGATGGTGGTCAAGATCAAACTCTCGAAATATAAAGAAAATAGTTGCAGTAGCATGATTTCTCTCATTTCTATCTTTTTTAAAGAGTAAACTCAGCTAGTCCAGCTAACTGAGTTTTTCTTTATCTATTATATCAAATATAAGTCCGTTTGTAACTAGCGAAGAATTCTTTTGTCCGCTCTTCTTTAGGATGGTGGATAATCTCATCTGGTGTTCCAGACTCGATAATTTTCCCCTTATCTAAGAAGAGAATCTTATCAGCCACTTGGGCTACAAAGGACATGTCATGGCTGACTAAAATCATGGTTTGACCTGACTTAGCAGCATCTGCAATAGATTTTTCTACTTCACCAACCAATTCTGGGTCAAGGGCTGAAGTTGGTTCGTCTAAGAGCAAGACATCTGGTTTCATAGCAAGAGCACGCGCCAAGGCAACCCGTTGCTTTTGTCCACCTGATAAATGGCGAGGATAATGGTTTTCACGATCAGAAAGCCCAACCTTAGCCAACTCTTCCTTGGCAATCTTGGTCGCTTCTTGATCAGACAATTTCTTGACAACAACCAAACCTTCTTTCACATTATCAAGTGCTGTGCGGCGTTCAAACAAATTAAACTGTTGGAAAACCATAGACAGCTTACGGCGTAGGGCAAGGATTTCTTCTTGAGTGATTTTAGAAAAATCAACTGAGAAATCATCAATCTGAATAGAGCCACTGTCAGGTGTTTCAAGATAATTGAGACTACGAAGGAAGGTTGATTTTCCAGCTCCCGAAGAACCAATCAAGGCTACGACTTCCCCTTTTTGAATATCCAAGTCCAGATGATCCAAGACAGTCTGTCCTGAAAAGGATTTGCTTAAATTCGAAATCTTAATCATTAACGAAGGTCTCCTTTCACATCTGTTTGCACTGTATCAGGTGCAGAAATAGCCATTTTTCTCTCTATGAAACGACCAAGACTTTCAATACCGATATTGACTACCCAATAAACAAGGGCAACGGAAATAAAGCGTTCAAAATAACGATAATCGGCACCACCCAAAATCTGAGCTTGGGCAAAGACTTCCACAACACCCGCACTAAAGGCTAGGGAAGTTCCCTTGGTCAAGCCGATTAGGGAATTGATTAAGGTTGGAGTCGCCACAACTGCTGCATTTGGAATAATCACGCGACGATAAACTTGTGCTCGGGTCATCCCCAGACTGCGTGCCGCTTCAATCTCACCAGGATTAACTGAGAGAATCGCTGCACGAATGGTTTCACTGGCATAAGCTGCCTCATTAAAGGCAAAGGCAACAATTGCAAAAGCAGCGGCTGGAATAGCATTGATATTGAGACCAGTTCCCCATTGCTGATTGAGGGCTTTCAAAGCCAAAGGAATTCCGTAGTAGGTCAACATGAGTTGCACTAAAATCGGTGTCCCTTTTAAGAAACTAACAAAGAAGGCCTGTAAGGGGTATAAAATCTTGACACGATTGATCTTCACAATGGCAAAAAGAAGTGCCAAAACCAAGCCAAAAAGGGCACCACCAATTGTCAACATAATCGTTGTTGGAAGTTGTTGAACAATTCTCGGAATCCCATCAAAGACCGAACGCAGGCTAAACAGCTTGCCATCCGGAATCAATTGCATCAAGTTTTGGTACCAATCTGATGCTAAAATCGTTGTAACACTCATAAAAACATCCTCTCCTGATAATGATTCATTCTACCATACTTCTGCCGTCAATGAAATTATTTGCTACGGTCAGATACAGACTTTGTCTACCTACTAGTTTATCATACTTTGAAACAGGGAGGTTATATATTTTATCTATCAAAGAGATAGATAAAAACTATTTCAATCCCAATTCTTCATAAGGTTTTCGATAACCGATTTGCTTAACAGTTCCATTTTCTACTAAAATGGGGCGTTTTAACAACATGCCGTCACTTGCTAGCAACTCAGCCGCTTCTTGGTTTGACAGGCTTCCTACCTTATCTTTCAGCCCCAATTCACGGTATTTGATTCCACTGGTGTTAAAAAATTGCTTCAACTCGAAACCTGAGGTTTCTAGCCAGTTTAAAATGACTTCTTGGCTAGGTGTTTCTTCGACGATATGAACGGCTTTATAGTCCACACCTAATTGATTTAATTCTTGTTTTGCTTTTTTACAAGTTGAACATTTTGGGTATTCGATAAATTCTAACATGTGTTTCACTTTCTAATTTATATCTTTAAAATCTGCTCCTTCATGCTCCAAGAGCCAAGCTTTCTTTTCCACTCCTGCAGCATAACCTGTCAGACGCTTACCTACTCCCAGCACCCGATGACAAGGTACTAGGATAGACCAAGGATTGCGTCCCACTGCTCCACCAATTGCTTGAGCAGAAGGCACTTGCAAATCTTGGGCTATTTGTCCATAGGTCACTGTCTGACCATAAGGAATTCCCTGTAAATAGGACCAAACTCGCTTTTCAAAATCCGTTCCGATTGGAGCCAAGGGCAAGTCGGATAAATCCCGAGACTTGCCTTTAAAGTAAGCATCTAAGCAAGCAATAACTGAGTCTAAAATGGGATGACTAACAACTGCTTCTATCGTGTCATCTCCTATCCCTCTCTCAAAATGCTTCTGCTCCTGCACCCAAATGCCATACAAATACTGGTCATCAGCTACGAGAGAAAGGGAGCCAATTGGCGAAGAATAGAGCATTTTTGCGTACTTCTTTTGCATTATTTCTTCAATTTTTGATAGGCTAAGCGTTCGCCATCAACTGGAACCTTACCAACCTGTTTAAAACTGAGTTTTTCAAAGATATGCTGCATGGCCTTGTTTGTAACATGCGTATCTGAGCGAAAATCTAGATAGTCAAAACCTTCAATCAAGCCCTCTAAAAAGGTTTGAGCAACTCCTTGTCCCTGCACATCTGCTACCACAGCAATACGGTGAAAGACTAGATATTCTGACTCTCCAGCTTGCCAGTTTCCCTCATAAATATCTTCATAGGCCTCCTCTGGACTCTTAGTCACAGCAGCATAGGCTAATAGTTCTCCATCCTCCAAGGCTACGTAGGCTTGGCCTGAGATAATATCCTCAATAATAACATCTACATTTGGATAACCATTTTGCCACTGGTCACTACCAGCATCCGCTAAACATTTTTTAGCATCCTCCATCACTTGCATGATGGCATCTACTTCATTTGGAAAAGCTAAACGAATCTCCATCTTTTCTCCTCATTTCTGACTAGTTTCTCCCATCATAGCATAATTTAAGTCTTTCTACAAGCAGTTAAAACTTGACTTTCTGTTTTTATTATTTTATAATCTAGTTATTAAAACCAGATAAAAAGGAGTTGAAAATGAAAACTACCTTTTCCTACCCAAAATGGGCAGAAATTCCAAACATTGACCTCTATCTGGACCAAGTTTTGCTCTATGTCAATCAGGTCTGCGCCCCTATTTCTCCTGATAAAGACAAGGGCCTAACAGCATCCATGATCAATAACTATGTCAAACATGGTTACCTGACAAAGCCTGACAAGAAAAAATACCAACGCCAACAGATTGCCCGTTTGATTGCTATCACAACCCTCAAGTCTGTATTTTCTATTCAAGAAATCGCCCAGACACTTAATACTCTACAAAGTCAAGCAAGTTCAGACCAACTCTACGATGCTTTTGTGAACTACATGAACCAAGGAATTGACCCAGCTAACCCTATTATACAAACCAGCTGCCAAACCGTTAAACTCTATCATCAAACTCTAGCCTTAATCCATCGTACTCAAGAGGAGGAAATCTAATGAATACAAGCCTAAAGCTCAGCAAACAACTCAGTTTTGGAGAGGAGATTGCTAATAGTGTGACCCATGCCGTAGGTGCAGTCATCATGCTCATCTTACTCCCCATTTCATCCACCTATAGTTATGAAGCACACGGATTTTTATCATCTATCGGCGTTTCCATTTTCGTTATTAGTCTCTTTCTCATGTTTCTATCATCCACCATTTATCACTCTATGGCCTATGGTTCGACCCATAAATATGTCTTGAGAATCATTGATCATTCTATGATTTATGTTGCCATTGCAGGTTCATACACGCCCGTCGTATTGACCTTAATGAATAACTGGTTTGGCTATCTGATTATTGCCATCCAGTGGGGAACGACCATTTTCGGCATCCTCTATAAAATCTTTGCTAAACAAGTCAATGAGAAATTTAGCCTTGCTCTTTACCTGATTATGGGCTGGTTGGTTCTGGCTATCATTCCTGCCATTATCAGTCAAACGACACCCATTTTCTGGAGTCTCATGGTCACTGGCGGACTCTGTTATACAGTTGGAGCTGGATTTTACGCCAAGAAAAAACCTTATTTCCACATGATTTGGCATCTCTTTATCCTAGCAGCATCTGCCCTCCAGTACATTGCCATTGTTTATTTCATGTAAAAATAGGTTAGGACAAAAAATCCTAACCTATTTTTATTATCTATGATGTTTTATACCCAATCAAAAATGTACTCTAGTCCATTTTATAGTACCTACTAGCGTGCCGTCAATTATGGAATACTGCTTCCCTACTAGTATGTAAATTAGAATAGTTATACTATTCAAACCACGTCAGCGTCGCCTTCCCGTACTCAAGCACAGCTTGCGGCTAGCTTCCTAGTTTGCTTTTCGATTTTCATTGAGTATTAAATCATAATCATCCGTTAATGAAGCGTACCTAACGAATCAAGACAGACAAATGGTCAGATAACAAAAAAACGTTTTCCAACGTTTTTTTGACTGTGATTTCTTTAAATGTATTTTCTCCTAAGGTAAATTATTCCCTGCAGCAAGATAAATTTCATACCATTCTTTTCTTGTTAAGTTAAAGTTTGTCGCTTGGCTAGCTTCTATCAAATGCTTAGGATTTGTTGTACCTACGACTGCCTGCATTTTTGCTGGATAACGCAATATCCAAGAAATGGCAATAGTTGAAGGGGTTACTCCATATTTAAAAGCTAAACGATCAAGTACTTGATTTAAAGCTTGAAATTTCTCATTTCCAACAAAATTCCCTTTAAAATATCCGAACTGCAAGACTGACCAGGCCTGGATAACCATGTCATTTAATTTGCAGTATTCAAAGACGCTTCCATCACGCAAAGCTGCCTTGTCACCTTCCATATTGACATGGAAACCTGATTCAAATCCTGGCGTGAAAGCTGCGCTTAGTTGTAATTGATTGATAGATAAAGGTTGTTTGACCTCTTTCTTCAGTAATTCCATCATCATAGGATTTTGATTGGACACACCGAAGTCTCGAACTTTACCTGATTTGTGTAGAATTTCAAAGGCTTGAGCCACTTGATCAGCTTCCATCAAAGCATCTGGACGATGGAGAAGCAAGCTATCTAGATAATCAACCTGCAATCTTTTTAGAATCCCGTCAACTGATTCTAGAATGTAATCTTTTGAAAAATCAAAATAGGTAAATTCTTCAATGCGAATGCCACACTTGGACTGGACCCACATCTTTTCTCGCAGGTCAGGACGATTGTTTAACACTTGACCCAGTAATTCTTCGCAACGACCTCCACCATAGATATCTGCCAAGTCAAAGGCATTGATTCCTACAGATAGGGCTGTTTCAACCAGCTCCTCAACCTCTTTAACCGACTTGTCACTGATTCGCATCATGCCTAGAACGATTTCAGACAATTCTCTTTTCTCTTGACCAAATGGAATGTATTTCATGGCAATTTCCTCCGTTTTTCTTCATTATAAAGCAGAATGACACTTTTATCAACTGCTACCTAAAAAAAGAAAAGAACCAGTTCAAACTGGTCCTTTTAAATCTTAGCTAATCATACTATTATAAAATTAAATAACTGAATCTCTAGATTAATCTTCTGTAATTTCTTCAAAATAATTTAATTAGATAATCCTATTTACTTTAATGTAAATCTTTTGATAAATATTCTTTCAATGTTCTTTGGCTGTTTTCTTCTTTAACCAAATCATATAGAAATACTGTAATAACAATACTCTTTAGATTATATTCATTGTTTTGTTTTTGTACATAAGTTGTATAATCATTTTTATCGCCTTTACCATCTTTGTTAAAAGAAATTTCCTTATGCTTAGGATAAATTAAAATAACATTTTCAACATCATATTTATATGCATAAGCATACATTTGATGCATATCTGACTCACTGATTCCATATTTTTTACTATTTTCAATAAGCTTTTTCCATTTGGTATCTAGAACAATCGCTGATCCCCCTTTTGACATATAAATATCTGGCTTTAAGCCAAACGTCTTTGGATTATCAAACAAATATTTATCATCTTTTTGAGTTTCTACGTTCCATTCTGGAAATTTAATTTTTAACTGTTTAGCAACATATGCTTCAAAAATTTTCTCCATTGGAAACAGTAAAGCATTAACATTTTCAGTTCCTTTAAAAGTTGAAAAACTTTTATTCTTAAGGAAAACTTGCGACCAAATCATTAGGCTTTGATAAGCTTGAGCATTACGGTCTTTTTTCACTAGAGAAAAATCCTTATCAATATTTGTTGACTGATTTACCATTTCAAACTCAGCCAACAAACGTTTTGCTAACAATTGATTTTTTCCATTTGATGAAATCTTGTTTAACTTTAGAAGCGTTGTTTTTATCAAACGATTTTCAGGACGATTGATATGAAATTCATCATAAGCCATATAAAATCTATCTTTGCGAATTATATTATGCTTAAGATGCTGATTAATTAGAAATTTCCCTTTGAAAAAAGTAAGATTCCCCTCAATCGTAAGATAATCGGATTTTAATCCTTTTTTCAACAGTTCTTGGACTTCATTCAAATACATCTGAATAAAAACTTCATAAATTGGTAACTTAGAATCATTGATCTGGGCATTTTTAAAACTCTTTCCCTTAAATTCTTTCAAACTAGATAACATTTTAAGAAACAGTTTTCGTAATTCATTATCATCACCAATATCGATCTTAGGCAAAATTTCAATCTGAACTTTATTATCAATGTTAATAACACCTACATAATTCTGAGGTTTGATAACTTTTACTCCTTTATGAGATGAAATTCTCAAAAAGTCTGACAATCGTTCCTCAACATCATCACCAGAATTTTCTTCGATGAAATTCTCAAATAAATTGAAATTAATTTCTCCTAAATCTTCTTTTTTTATCCCTTGAAATTCTTTAACTGTCAGAACCTGTGGTTTCATCTGCTTCTCCCGAATTTGAAGCACCATTATAGATAGTCATGTAATTATCTGGTATTTGGAATGCTTTCTCATTAATTTGATAGGTAGGAATTAAGTCAATATTTTGGATATTTTTAAATAGATTGCGATTACTTTTGACAGAAATAAATTTCTTAGTATCTTTATTTGGGGTATCAATTCCTAAAACAAGCATAATTTTTTCATAATCTTCATAGAAATATTCTTGAAGTAACGGAATAATTTTATTTGTAAATATAGATGCTAATTGATTGATAGTGGCTTTTTTCTCATTTTTAAGTGGCATAAAGAAGGCATGTCCTAATGTATGCTCCCTGTCATAAAGAGCTTCAATACGTCGGTTCATCGTTTCTAGCATTTTTTTTACTTCAATACCATCAATGACTATATCAGTCAACAATTCTTCTTTTGGCATCATTTCAATAAATTCAAAACGACGTCGAAGAGCTGTATCCATGAGAGCGATAGAACGGTCTGCTGTATTCATGGTCCCTAGAATGTATACATTTTCTGGCACAGAAAATTCTTCTTGGGAATACGGAAGAGTCACTGACATTGCCTCATCCTCTCCAGCACGCTTCGAATCTTCAATCAAAGTAATAAGTTCTCCGAATATTTTAGAAATATTCCCACGGTTGATTTCATCAATAACAAAAACGTATTTATTACTCTTATCACTAGCTGCTCTTTTACAAAACTCTTTGAAAATACCATCTGAGATTTTGTAGCTAAGCTCATTTTTCTCACTAATATCACCTAAAACTGGCTTAATACCCTCAATAAACTCCTCATAAGCGTAAGACTGATGGAAAGTTGTAAAGGCGATTTGACCAGCAGCTTTTAATTCATTGATTTTTTTAACATAGTTATTATAAGTATTAGTTCCATCCTGGCTATACTTCTCATCAATCGTACCAACTACATATTTGACAGAGTTATAAGTTTTACCAGTTCCTGGAGGACCATAGAGTATTGTGTTGACTGACGGTAAAATAAACTGATCATTTTCCTCTTCTTTTGTATTTATAACTTCTTGCTTAATTTCCTTGCTAATTCCATCTAAAAATCTTTCAAGCTCTTCTAGGGATTCTGTACCATTTTCCCCAATAACTCTAAAAAAGTAAGAATCAAAAAAATCACATGTCAAAGTAAAGTTAGATTCCTTATTTTTCACTTTTTCTTTAAAGATAGATAAATTATCTTCATTATTAGGTCCCTTTTTTGTAAATTCAATATTCATTGACTTAGGATTGTCTTTGAGTCTAGTTAATACCACATAATTGGATAATGTTTCATTCTCTTTAATCGCTCTATCAGTAAAACTATTTATGAAATAATAAATAGTACCATTCTCAAGTTGATTCTCATAAATTTCTTTTAATGCATCTTTATCATGCTGAAAATAATAACCACTCTTATTTCTCCCTGTAATTCTATTTGTTTTATCATCCCAAGTAATTTTACTATATTTAGTTTTGATTTTTTCAATGACTTCACTAATATTCAATTGTATCTCCTATTCTAAAACCTCCCAAACTTTTCGTCAAGGAGGTTATTCTTATATAAGACCTACTCTCTATTGAGATTCTTACCCAATCACACTTCCGTTTGGTACAGCTGGATCAACTGTGAGAAGGGTTAATTTGCCATCATGTTCAGCTGATAGGATCATACCTTGGCTGACATATTTTTTCATCATCTTACGTGGTTTGAGGTTGGCAACGATTTGGACTTTCTTGCCGACCAATTCTTGTTCGTTTGGATAGTATTTTGCAATACCTGAAAGGATTTGACGATTTTCACCATCTCCAGCATCCAAGCGGAATTGAAGCAACTTATCAGAACCTTCTACTTTAGAAACTTCTTTTACTTCAGCAACACGAATTTCAACCTTATCGAAGTCTTCAAACTTGATTTCATCCTTGTTTAGTTTGAGTTCAACTTCATCTGGATTCCATTCTTTTGCAACTGCTGGTTTGTTGCCTTCCATTTGTTCCTTGATATAGGCAATCTCTTCTTCCATGTCCAGACGTGGGAAGATTGGTGTTCCTTTGGCAACTACAGTCACATCTGCTGGGAAGTCAGCCAATCTCAAGTTCTCAAGGCTCGCTACTTCTTCCAATCCAAGTTGAGTCATGACCGCACGACTGGTTTCCATCATAAATGGTTCAATCAAGTGAGCTACAACACGAAGGCTGGCTGCCAAGTGGCTCATAACGCTTGCTAATTGGTCACGAAGTGCTTCATCCTTAGCCAATACCCATGGAGCTGTCTCGTCGATGTATTTGTTTGTACGTGAAATAAGAGTCCATACTGCTTCAAGGGCACGTGGGTAGTCAACTGCTTCCATGTGTGTATGGTAGTCAGCGATTGATTCAGCAACTACTTGAGCAAGAGCATTGTCAAATTCTGTCACACCTTCCACATAGGCTGGGATTTGCCCATCAAAGTACTTGTTAATCATAGAAACCGTACGGTTGAGGAGGTTTCCAAGGTCATTGGCTAATTCATAGTTGATACGGCCAACGTAGTCTTCAGGAGTAAAGGTTCCGTCTGAACCAACTGGAAGGCTACGCATGAGGTAGTAACGAAGCGGATCCAGTCCGTAACGCTCTACCAACATTTCAGGATAGACCACATTCCCTTTAGACTTAGACATTTTGCCGTCTTTCATGACAAACCAACCATGGGCAATCAAACGGTCTGGCAATTTGATATCCAACATCATAAGAAGGATTGGCCAATAGATTGAGTGGAAACGAAGGATGTCTTTTCCTACCATATGGAAGACTGTTCCATTCCAGAACTTGTCAAAGTTACCATGTTCATCTTGACCGTAGCCAAGAGCTGTCGCATAGTTAAGAAGGGCATCAATCCAAACATAGACAACGTGTTTTGGATTAGATGGTACTGGAACACCCCATGTAAAGGTTGTACGAGAAACTGCCAAATCCTCTAAACCTGGCTCGATGAAGTTGCGAAGCATTTCATTGAGACGACCATCTGGAGTGATAAATTCAGGATGAGATTTGAAAAAGTCTACCAAGCGGTCTTGGTATTTGCTGAGGCGAAGGAAATAAGACTCTTCAGATACCCATTCAACCTCATGACCTGATGGAGCGATACCTCCAGTCACATTTCCAGCTTCGTCACGGAAAACTTCTGCCAGCTGGCTTTCTGTAAAGAATTCCTCATCTGAGACTGAGTACCAACCAGAATACTCACCCAAATAGATGTCATCTTGAGCAAGCAAGCGTTCAAAAACCTGCGCCACTACTTTTTCATGGTAGTCATCAGTTGTACGGATAAATTTATCATAGGAGATCTCGAGTAATTGCCAGAGTTCTTTAACTCCAACTGCCATCCCATCAACATAAGCTTGAGGTGTGATGCCAGCTTCTTCAGCTTTTTGTTGGATTTTCTGACCATGCTCGTCAAGACCTGTCAGATAAAAGACATCGTAACCCATCAGGCGTTTGTAACGTGCTAAGACATCACAGGCGATGGTTGTGTAGGCAGATCCGATATGAAGTTTACCAGATGGATAGTAAATCGGCGTTGTAATATAAAAATTCTTTTCAGACATAATTTTTCCTTTCCAGGCAAATGAAACCTGTTTTTCTAACACTTCATTATATCACATTTTTAAGGATTTTCGATAGAGAAATCCATACAAAAACAAGATAGACAAGTGTCCATCTTGTTTATTCTATTCATAACGAAGGGCTTCAATTGGATCAAGTTTCGATGCCTTATTGGCTGGCAAGACTCCAAAAATCATACCAACACTAGCCGAAACTGCAAGACTAAATAGGGCAACTGGGATTGATACTCCCACCTCTATACCCGCAATCAAGCCTTGTAAAAGTAGGCCAGCTATAGCGGTTAAGCCTGTTGCAATAGTCAAACCAATGACTCCACCTAGCAAGGTCAAAATCATGGATTCAATCAAAAACTGAATTAAAATATTAGCACGTGTCGCACCCAAAGCCTTACGGAGACCAATCTCACGAGTGCGCTCTGTCACCGAAACCAGCATGATGTTCATAACACCAGTTCCTCCAACAAAGAGAGAAATTCCTGCGATGGCACTAATAATCGTAGTTATAAATCCAAAAAGTTGTTGTACTTCTTGGAAGGCTGCAGTCGCATCTGCCACCTGATACTCCCCTTGCTGAAGACCAGCAATCTCGGTCAATTTTCTAGCTAATTCTGGTCCCACTGTTGGTGTCAAACTGGTATCATTGACACGGAAGACAATATCAGAAATTTCATCCATATTGAAGTTATTGGCAAGAGAAATATTAGTCGTAATTGGAAGTCCACCAATACCAAAAGTCTTGGCAGTCTTGGCCTCATCGCTGGTATAGACACCAATGACACGATAGCTAAAGCCACCAACATCTATAACCTGGTTAACAGCTTCTTGAGCAGATCCAAACAGGCTATTAGCAAGTTCTTGGTCTAGCAAAATGACACTGGCCACATCTTTATAATCCTGAGCTATAAGACTTCGGCCTGCAACAATTTCATTTTCAACCGCCCTCATGTAGGTAATATTCCCACCCGTCAAGCTAGCGCGCTCCACTTTTTTATCTTTATAGGATAGAGTGGTATTCGTTGAGTTGGTTACATAGTAACTATCCACACCCTTAAGTTTTGCTGCCTCCTTGACCCAAGCTTCTTGCGGTTTTGGTGGTTCAACAGGAACTTCCTCTTCTTTCCCAGAAACTGTCAAAGCTGATTGTTTTTGGGTAAAAGAACCGTCTTTACTTTTAATAGGCGAGAAAAAGACATGGATATTCTTCTGTGACTTGGTCATGTTTTTATTGACCTGACGAGACATGGAGTCTCCCAAAGCCATTATGACGACAACGGATGATACGCCGATAATGATACCAATCATGGTTAAGAAAGAACGCATCTTGTGGGCCATGATGGATGAAAAGGCAAATTTCAGATTCTGCATCTTAGTTTTCCTCCTTTTCTACGAGACCACTATCAGATGAAATGACGCCATCACGAATGACAATCTGACGCTTAGCGTAAGCAGCGATTTCAGGCTCATGCGTTACCATGATAATAGTTTTTCCTTCATTATTCAGTTCAACTAATAATTGCATGATTTGATTACCTGTTTTGGTATCCAAGGCTCCTGTCGGTTCGTCCGCTAGGATAATAGAAGGATTGTTTACCAATGCACGCGCGATAGCTACACGTTGCTTTTGACCTCCAGATAATTCCGAAGGCAAATGATGACTACGCTCAGTCAATTCAACCTTGTCTAAATACTCCTCAGCCAACTTACGACGTTTTGAAGACGAAACTCCTGCGTAAATCAAAGGCAATTCTACATTTTGCAGAGCATTGAGTTTAGATAGAAGAAAGAACTGCTGAAAGACAAATCCGATTTGTTGGTTACGAACCTTGGCTAGCTGTTTTTCACCCAGTCCAGCCACTTCTTGGCCTTCAAGATAATACTCTCCACTGGTTGGTGTATCCAACATGCCAATGGTATTCATTAAAGTAGACTTACCAGAACCCGATGGTCCCATGATGGCAACAAATTCACCCTCATTCACTTCTAGGTTGATATTTTTGAGAACCTGCAGTTCTTGGTCACCATTACGGTAGCTTCTGCAGATATTTTTTAGACTAATTAGTTGCTTCATCAGCCTTCACCTCTTTTCCTTCCTCTAGAGAGGACGTTGGGTTACTGATGACCTTGACTCCATTTGTCAGACCTGAAGTGATTTCTTGGTTGTCTGCATCAGCATTCCCCAAACCAACTTCCACTTTCTTGGCCTTTTTCTGCTCGTCAAGTACCCAGACATAGTTCTTATCATTTTCAGTCACAACACTTGTTAAAGGAACTAGAATAGCTTTACTCTTATTCTTAACCTCAACACTTACTGAAAATCCTTGTTTCAAATCACCGATTTCACTTGTAACATCGATGGTATATGGATATTTAGAACCAGAGTTACCGCCTGCTGCTGCAGCTGCACTTGCTGCTTCGCCATTGTTTTTAGGGTAGTCAGAAATATAGCTAAGCTTACCAGTCCAGCTCTTATCTTGGTAAACTTTAGAAGTAAAGGTTACTTCTTGACCTACAGAGAGGTTGGCAAGGTTATATTCAGATAGTTCACCCTTAACTTGCAAGTTTTCATTGCTAACGACATGAACTACCACCTGGCTAGCTCCAGTTGGAGATTTAGAAACATTACGGTTGACTTCGACCACAGTTCCCTCTAAGGTACTGAGAATCGTCATTGCATCTAACTGACTTTGAGCCTTGCTTAATTGCGCTGCTGCATCTGCACGAGCATCACGAGCATCACCTAATTGTGCATCAATAGATGATACTGAATTTCCTGAGACTGGAGCTGGAGTTTGCGCTGCAGCTCCTTCGCCTCCTGCTGGTACTGGTAACTGGGGAGCTGAAGCAGCTTCATTTCGTGCTTGATTGAGTTCATTGATATGACGATCTGCCTTAGCTACTGCTCGGCTAGCTGAATCATAGGCCGCCTGGGCTTCTGAACTACTGTACTTAACTAAAGCCTGTCCTTCGCTGACCTTATCACCCACAGAAACAAGGATTTCATCTAAATCTCCCTTACTAGCATCAAAATAAACATATTGTTCATTTTTTGCTGTTACTGTCCCCGACAATAAAACAGAGGATGCCACGCTTCCTTCCTTGGCAACAACAAGATGAGTAGGTTCATCTTTTACAGCGGTTTGAGATGGTTGTCGAAAGAGTAAAATCCCTCCAGCACCCAATACAACTACACTTGCAGCACCGATTGCTGCATACAATTGCCACTTTTTAGCTTTACTATTCTTTTTCATAATGAAACTCCTTTTTGATTTAAAGTCCTTAACAACATTATACAAAAATTACCAAATATAAACAATAACCGTTTAGAACGAAATAATGACATTTCAGGATTCAATTATTGTTCGGAATTTATTTTACAATCATTGTACTAGTTATATAATACACTTTATTTTTATTTTTTGCAAGCCTTTTCTTTAATTTTTTTGAACGTAGCAGATTTTTGCAATCACATCAAAAAAAAGATAGAATATGACTATCAAAAAATGACACTCTACTATTTAAAAGAGTACAAAGGAGTTTACAATGAGAGAATACGATATCATTGCTATCGGTGGAGGTAGTGGAGGAATTGCTACCATGAACCGTGCTGGTGAACACGGAGCCAAAGCGGCCGTTATTGAGGAAAAGAAACTAGGTGGAACTTGCGTCAACGTCGGTTGTGTTCCTAAAAAAATCATGTGGTACGGGGCGCAAATCGCTGAGACTTTCCATCAATTTGGACAAGACTACGGCTTTAAGACTACTGATCTTAACTTTGACTTTGCAACCCTACGTCGTAATCGTGAAGCCTACATTGATCGCGCTCGTTCTTCTTATGATGGCAGTTTTAAACGCAACGGTGTAGACTTGATTGAAGGTCATGCGGAATTTGTAGATTCTCATACTGTCAGCGTAAATGGTGAACTGATTCGTGCCAAACATATCGTGATTGCTACTGGTGCCCATCCAAGTATTCCAAATATTCCTGGTGCTGAGCTAGGTGGTTCTTCTGATGATGTATTTGCTTGGGAAGAATTGCCAGAGTCAGTTGCTATTCTAGGCGCGGGTTATATTGCCGTTGAATTGGCTGGCGTACTCCACACTTTTGGTGTCAAGACAGACCTCTTTGTTCGCCGCGATCGTCCTTTACGTGGTTTTGATTCTTATATCGTTGAAGGTTTGGTCAAGGAAATGGAAAGAACAAACTTGCCACTTCACACTCACAAAGTCCCTGTCAAGTTAGAGAAAACTACTGACGGCATTACCATTCATTTCGAAGATGGTACTAGTCACACAGCTAGCCAAGTTATCTGGGCTACAGGTCGCCGTCCAAACGTTAAGGGATTGCAACTTGAAAAAGCTGGAGTGACTCTAAACGAACGTGGCTTTATCCAAGTGGATGAATACCAAAACACTGTTGTTGAGGGAATCTACGCTCTAGGTGATGTAACAGGTGAAAAAGAACTGACTCCAGTTGCTATCAAGGCTGGACGTACTTTGTCTGAACGTCTCTTTAACGGAAAAACAACTGCAAAAATGGACTACTCAACTATTCCAACCGTTGTCTTTTCACACCCTGCTATCGGAACTGTTGGCTTGACAGAAGAGCAAGCTATTAAAGAATACGGTCAAGATCAAATCAAGGTTTATAAATCAAGCTTTGCATCTATGTACTCTGCTTGCACTCGCAACCGTCAAGAAACACGTTTCAAATTGATCACAGCTGGTTCAGAGGAAAAAGTTGTCGGACTTCATGGAATTGGCTATGGTGTTGATGAAATGATTCAAGGATTTGCTGTTGCTATCAAAATGGGAGCAACTAAGGCAGACTTTGACGCAACTGTAGCGATTCACCCAACTGCATCTGAAGAATTTGTAACTATGCGTTAATCAAAACAAAAGAAGCAGAGTAACAAATACTTCTAAATATCAAAAAGCGAGTATTTCCGTAGTTGGAGATACTCGTTTTCTTATGTCTTGTTTTATAGTATAAGTGACAAATATTTACCAATGCTTTCTGTTGCTTATCAATAGTTTGTTTTTTGCTTATTTTTCCTTAAAATCATTTCCGTTGATTACCGTCATTTTTTTAAATCGTATTCATCTTCGTATTCATTTTTATACTATTTTTGCCCGCATAGTTGAGAAGGTTACAATTAACTCTAAAGGTTACAATTTAACTCTAATAGTTTCCAACTCCCCGACCTCTGGACAAGGTCTATTTTTTTTGAAAAAAAGTAAAAAAACTTTATCAAAACGCTTGACCTTCTCGGTATACCGTGATATAATATAATCAAGATAAGGAAAGGAGGTGAGGAAGTTGAACAAAGAAGATTGGCTTAGGTTACTTGAAAAGGCGATAGACAATATCCCTGAAACAGTAACAGCTATCGCAAGTCTAGTGACCGCAATAACGGTCTCAAGGCAAAACAAAAAGCGTAAACCCAAGTTCCGGCAAAAGAAAAGGTAAACGCTAAGAGGTAGGGGCGCAAGCCCCTTACACCTCTATTTTATCAAATGAAAAGAGGAAAAGCAATGGTTAGTGCAATAGCTATTTTTATAATTGTGATCAATGTATATATCTATCTAAAAAATAAAAAGGACAAATAATATGAGAAAAGTTATTCAAGAATTATTAGACAGTTCGATGTCTACATCTGCTATTTCGCAAGGTGCTGGGGTTCCGTGGACTACTGTTTCTGATCTTAGAAAAGGAAAAACAAGCATGGACAAAATGGCACTTCTCACAGCAGAAAAACTTTATGAATTTGCTACAGCTGATAAGCAGTGATTTCGGTCACTGCTTTTATTATTGCAAACAAAAAACCGCAAGCATAAGCCTGCGGTTAGTTTAAGAAGAAAAATAGAATCTCCTTTCTTTATTTGGTGGTAACAATTAGTCCATCAGGTAATACATCCAATGCTGGTTTATCTGAACGGCTTCCATCTTCATTGACGTAGTACCAACCACCTTCAACTTTAACAAGTTCTTCTGAAGACATTTCGCCGTTCTCTTCTTTGAGATGGTATAGTTTGTCCTTGTATTGAACCCAGCCAGTGACCATTGCTCCTGAAGCATCAAGATAGTACCATTTGCCATTCACAAACACCCAACCAATGGCCATTGCCCCATTTTCTTTGAAGTAGTACCACTTATCATTTTCTTTGAACCATTGACTGGTTAGACAATATCCTTTAGCATCAAAGTAGTACCACACACCGCCGATTTTTTCCCATTCTTCTTTTGGATAAGATCCGTCAGGGTGTTCATACCAATATCCGGTATCATTCTTTTTCCATTTGGGTTTAGCTTCTTCGTCGTCTAGTAAAACAATGTTCTTGTCGTACGGATTTGAAGAGTATTGCCACCAGCGGATACCATCCATTGATGGAAAATATTCAAAGTTAGCTGTACCATCATTCAAACCATAGCCAGCAATCCAAAGGCTATTTGGAAATTTCGCAAGAATCTGCTCATAATAAATATTATTGAGCGTGAATGGCTTGTAGCTATAATAGATTGGCTCATAGCCATTTTCTTTGAGAATTTCCATAAAGCGAATACAAGCATCTGTATTTGCTTGTTTATCTCCGCTAGCGTGATCTTCATAGTCAAGGCACAAGTATTTTACTTTTTGGGGCACATTATCAATGAAGTAGTGTGCCTCTCGTTCGGCTTCTTCGATGTCACCGCCAAACCATGCGAAATGATAAAATCCAACAGGGGTAGATTGCTCAACTTGAGCGGACAGGCAAGGATTGATATAGCTTGTACTTTCAGAAATTTTGATAATGGTATTCTGTGTACCCATGTCAGCCAAAATACCTGTAATATCGTATCCATTGTGGCTAGATACGTCGATGAATAAGTCGTTTTTCTTCATTGTTTTCTCCTAATCTTCGCTTGGTTCGTAATATTCTAGCGCACGTTTGCTGTCTGAAATCCCTGCTGTTGTTGGGTCGTTGACCAAACCGATAGCAGTCAAGAACACGAATACCGCATTAACAAGCAAAATCAGCTTGTTACCGATATCACCCAAATCCAGATGATATCCAAAGACTGCTGCACCAGCTTGCAAAACAAGCAAAAAGGCTGGAATTGCAGTCAGCCAAAAGAATTTATTTTCTAGTCGTAGTTTCCAGTTAATCATGTTTATTCTCCTTTTTATTGTTTGTTTTGAATTAAATTTTTAAGCTCTCTTACGTCTTCACCAAGTGACTTCACTTGCTCAGCTAGTACTAAGATAGCCTTATTCTGTTCA
>JAWETZ010000012.1:0-63568 GCA_032480835.1 Streptococcus mitis | reverse complement strand
AGCTTTAATCCATTCAAGGTAAGTTCGGTCTTCTAGTGTTAGAAAAGTACTTCGTTCAATCTCTATTCTATAAATATATTCCAAATTGTCATAATTTCTGTCATCTAATAGTCGAGCAGATAATTGCTTGAAATTAGAGAGGTTAGATTTAATTTCAATTTGTTCATTAAAAAAATAATCTAATGGTACTTCAAGTCGTTGGGAGAGTTTGAACAACAGGTCTGCGGAGGGAATGAAATGTCCTCTCTCAATTTTACTAATCTAGCTTTGTTCACAAATTCCTTCTGCAAGAGTTTGTTGGGAGAGTCTCAACTCTTTTCTTTTCAATCTGAATTTCTCTGCGAGTGTATTCATTAAAGATAATAATCCTTCCTATTTGCTTAATTTCATTATAAAATTTTTAGTTCAAAATAGCAAGTTAAAGAAATAAATAATTCTTTATGGTAATAATAATAAAAAAAAGTTCAAAACAAAATAAAAATACTTGACTGAATAATATATATATGTTAAAATAAAAACAAGGAAACAGAAAGGGGTTTCACTGCATGAGAAAAAAACGTGGAATTAAAAAAATAGTTACATTTGCATTACTAGGTGTTTTTATGTTTAGTAATACAATTCCTTATCAATAGTTTATTCAGAAGAATAAACAATTGGTAAGGTTTATAACTTCTCCTCATCTGGTGTGTTAATTTAATATTGGAGGTATATATAAATGAAACTTTTGAAAAAAACTATGCAAGCTGGACTAACAGTAATTTTCTTTGGTTTGCTAGCTACGAATACAGTATTTGCAGATAACTCTGATGGATAGCAGTTTGTCCAAGAAAACGGTAGAACCTATTACAAAAAGGGGGACCTCAAAGAAACGTACTGGCGAGTGATTGATGGGAAGACCTATTATTTTGATTATAATGGCGAAATGGTTATTGGTTGGCAGTACATTCCAATGCCAGTTAAAGGATATACAATTGGTCCTTACCCTAATGGTATCAGATTAGAAGGTTCCCCAATGCCAGAATGGTACTACTTTGACGAAAATGGAGTGCTACAAGAGTTTGTTGGTTGGCAAGAATTAGAGCTAAAATATTCCTTAACCGTTGGGAAAAAACATGGTGAAGGCTGGGAAGGTCCCGAAGTTCTTAAATTAGCATACTACTACTTTGATCAAGATCATTATTTAAAGACAGGTTGGCTTTATGATCAATCTAACTGGTATTACCTAGCAAAAACAGGAAATTCTGGGAATAAGAATCTTGGTGGTGAAAGACGTGTAGGTTGGATAAATGATGGTTCAGCTTGGTACTATCTAGATTCAGAAACTGGTATCATGCAAACTGGTTGGAAGCAAATTGGCAATAAGTGGTACTACCTCCGTTCATCAGGTGCAATGGCAATTGGTTGGTATCAAGATGGTTCAACTTGGTATTATTTAGATAATAAAAATGGTGATATGAAGACAGGTTGGGTATATGTTGGTAACCGTTGGTACTACCTTCGTTCATCAGGAGCTATGACAACTGGTTGGTATCAAGATGGTTCAACATGGTATTACTTAGATAATAAAAATGGTGATATGAAGACAGGTTGGTTCCAGGTCAATGGCAAATGGTACTATGCTTATAGCTCAGGTGATTTGGCAGTGAATACCACTGTAGATGGCTATTCTGTCAATTATAATGGCGAATGGGTTCGGTAACGAATGCTAATCGTAACTGTAGTTGATACTTAACTTAGTAAAAAGAGCTTTTTTCTACCATTTGTCAACTCTATCAATTTTTAAGAATTAAATGAGTCAAGACAGTAGCTATTCAGTATGTTTATCTACTGTAGTAGGTTGAAGAAAAGCTAAGAATGAGAAAGGACGAAGTTAGTCCTTTCTTTTTTATGTGACTATACTTTCTATTCAAATGAGCTTTTAACCAATTGATTGAGCCAATCCACTCTTAAAACCAAAGAGCAATTTCTCGCTTAGCTGACTCTTCTGAATCTGAACCATGTACAACATTTTGAATAACTTGGTTTTCTCCAGCAGCTTTTGCAAAATCACCTCGAATAGTCCCTGGCAAAGCTTCTTCTGGACGAGTTGCGCCTATCATGGTCCGCCAAGTTTCGATTACTTTGGGACCTGAAATGATACCTACAAGAATCGGTCCTGAAGTCATAAATTCACGAATCGGTGGGTAAAAACTTTGATTAACCAAGTCCTGATAGTGCTGGTCAATCAAGTCTTCTGAAAGCTGTGAACGCAACTCCAATTTTTCAATTATAAATCCACGTTGTTCGATGCGTTTCAACACTTCACCAACTAGCCCTCTTTTTACACCGTCTGGTTTAATGATAAAAAATGTTTGTTCCATGCCCGTCTCCTTTGTCAGCTTCTTTCTTTTATTTTACCACATTTCGTGGAAAAATGGAGAAAGTTTTCAGAAAAGAGAACCCGAAGGCTCTCTCATTCTCTTTTATTCTACTGTTTCTTCCACAGTTTCAACGGCAGCATCCACAACTACTTCTGTTGTTTCTTCATTTCCTTCTTCCTCTACTGGAGGATTAAGGTATTCTTCTTCGTTGATAGCATGTGGTTCAAGGTTACGGTAACGAGCCATACCAGTACCTGCTGGGATGATCTTACCGATGATAACATTTTCCTTGAGTCCAAGGAGATGGTCTTTCTTACCACGGATAGCCGCGTCAGTAAGGACACGAGTTGTTTCCTGGAAGGAAGCCGCTGACAAGAAACTATTTGTTTCAAGTGAGGCTTTGGTAATTCCCATAAGAACTGGACGACCAGTCGCTGGAACACCACCTGCGATAAGAACATCTTTATTGGCATCTGTAAAGTCATTGATATCCATAAGGGTACCCATGAGAAGGTCTGTGTCACCTGGATCCATGACACGAACTTTACGGATCATTTGACGAACCATTACCTCGATGTGTTTGTCACCGATTTCTACCCCTTGGCTACGGTAAACTTTTTGTACTTCACCGAGAAGGTAGGTTTCAACTGACAAGACATCACGAACTGCAAGGAGACGTTTTGGTTGGATAGAACCTTCCGTAAGAGCAGCACCACGCGCTACTTGGTCCCCAACTTCAACACGCATACGAGCTGTAAATGGAACGACGTATTCACCTTCGCCAGTTTCACCCTTAACAAAAACTTTCTTAGTACGAGTTGATGCATCTTCTTCGATAGCTGTAACTTGTCCTTTAACCTCTGTGATAACCGCTTCCCCTTTAGGATTGCGGGCTTCAAAGATTTCTTGGACACGAGGAAGACCCTGAGTGATATCGGTATTTGAGGCAACCCCACCCGTGTGGAAGGTACGCATTGTAAGCTGTGTACCAGGTTCCCCGATAGATTGGGCAGCGATTGTACCAACTGCTTCACCAACTTCAACCGCATCACCAGTCGCCAAGTTGATACCGTAACAGTGACGGCAGACACCGTGACGAGTGTTACATGTAAATACAGAGCGGATAGTCACTTCTTCCACACCAGCATTGACAATTTCACGCGCCTTATCTTCTGTAATCAACTCATTTGGACCGATAATAACTGCACCAGTTTCTGGATGTTTAACAGTTTTCTTAGTGTAACGACCATTGAGACGCTCTTCGAGAGACTCGATCATCTCTTTTCCTTCTGCGATAGAACGGATCAAGAGACCACGGTCTGTTCCACAGTCATCCTCACGGATGATAACGTCTTGGGCAACGTCAACCAAACGACGAGTCAAGTAACCTGAGTCGGCTGTCTTAAGGGCCGTATCAGTCATACCTTTACGGGCACCGTGAGTTGAGAAGAACATTTCCAATACCGACAAACCTTCGCGGAAGTTTGAAAGGATTGGCAATTCCATGATACGTCCGTTCGGAGCCGCCATCAGACCACGCATACCGGCAAGCTGTGAGAAGTTTGAGATGTTACCACGGGCTCCAGAGTCCATCATCATAACGATTGGGTTCTTAGGATCTTGGTTGGCAATCAAGCGTTTCTCAAGTTTTTCACGGGCAGCACGCCATTCAGCTGTAACGGCATTGTAACGCTCATCATCTGTGATCATACCACGACGGAATTGTTTTGTAATTTGTTCTACACGTTTGTGTGATTCTTCAATGATTTCAGCCTTGTCATCAACGACTGGGATATCGGCAATACCCACTGTCAATCCTGCAAGAGTTGAGTGGTGGTAACCGAGGTTCTTCATACGGTCAAGTAGGGCAGAAGTTTCTGTCGTACGGAAACGTTTGAAGATTTCAGCGATGATATTTCCAAGGTTTTTCTTCTTGAATGGAGGGTTGAGTTCAAGTTTGCTGATAGCTTCCTTGATATCTCCACCAAGTGGCAAGAAGTATTTAGCAGGAACGCCTTCTGTCAAGTTGGCATTGTTTGGTTCTTGCAAGTATGGTAGACCCTCTGGCATGATGTCATTGAAAAGGATTTTACCAACTGTTGTAAGCAAGACCTTGTGTTTTTGCTCTTCTGTCCATGGTTTGTTGAGACTATCTGTTGCAATACCAACACGTGAGTGGAGGTGAACATAACCATTGCGGTAAGCCATAACCGCTTCGTCACGGTCTTTGAAGACCATTCCTTCACCTTCACGACCAGCTTCTTCCATAGTCAAGTAGTAGTTACCCAAAACCATATCCTGAGATGGAGTAACAACTGGTTTACCATCTTTCGGGTTCAAGATATGCTCAGCAGCGAGCATCAAGATACGAGCTTCTGCTTGGGCTTCTTCTGAAAGCGGTACGTGAATGGCCATTTGGTCCCCGTCAAAGTCGGCATTGTAGGCTTCACAGACAAGCGGGTGCAAGCGAAGGGCCTTACCATCAATCAAGACTGGCTCGAAGGCTTGGATACCCAAACGGTGAAGGGTCGGTGCGCGGTTAAGAAGTACTGGGTGTTCTTTGATCACTTCTTCAAGGATATCCCAGATACGCTCATCTCCGCGTTCGACCAAGCGTTTAGCAGCTTTGACGTTTTGCACGATATCACGTGCAACGATTTCACGCATCACAAATGGTTTAAAGAGCTCAATCGCCATTTCACGTGGCACACCACATTGGTACATCTTAAGAGTTGGACCAACGGCGATAACGGAACGTCCTGAGAAGTCAACACGTTTACCGAGCAAGTTTTGACGGAAGCGTCCTTGTTTACCTTTGAGCATGTGGCTCAATGATTTAAGTGGACGACTACCTGGTCCTGTGATTGGACGACCACGACGACCATTGTCAATCAAAGCGTCAACCGCTTCTTGAAGCATACGCTTCTCATTTTGAACGATGATACCTGGTGCATTCAACTCAAGCAAACGAGCCAAACGGTTGTTACGGTTGATAACACGGCGATACAGGTCGTTCAAGTCAGATGAGGCAAAACGGCCACCATCCAACTGCAACATTGGACGAAGATCTGGTGGAATAACCGGAAGGATGTTAAGAATCATCCATTCAGGTTTGTTTCCAGACTTGTAAAAGGCATCCAACACATCCAAACGACGAATCGCTTTGATACGTTTTTGTCCAGTTGCTGTTTTCAACTCTTCTTTGAGTTCAGCAATTTCTTTTTCAAGATCTACTTGTTTCAAAAGGTCTTGGATGGCTTCGGCACCCATCTTGGCAACGAATGATCCATAACCATACTCACGCAAGCGCTCACGGTATTCGCGCTCTGTCATGATAGACTTGTGCTCAAGTGGTGTATCCTTGGGATCGATCACCACATAAGCTGCAAAGTAGATAACTTCCTCAAGTGCACGAGGACTCATATCAAGGGTCAAGCCCATACGGCTTGGAATCCCCTTGAAGTACCAAATGTGAGATACAGGAGCTTTCAATTCGATATGTCCCATACGCTCACGACGAACTTTTGTACGCGTTACTTCAACCCCACAACGGTCACAAACAATCCCTCTGTAACGAATGCGTTTGTACTTACCACAAGCACATTCCCAGTCTTTTGTAGGACCAAAGATGACTTCATCAAAGAGTCCTTCACGTTCTGGTTTCAAGGTACGGTAATTGATTGTTTCAGGTTTTTTGACTTCTCCATAAGACCATGAACGGACTTTACTTGGAGAAGCTAGGGTGATTTGCATACTTTTAAAACGATTTACATCAACCACTATTTCTTCCCTTTCTATTCTAAGTGAACTGCTTATTCTTCTTCAGCAGCTTCTTCTGTTGCTTCCGCTTTTGTTGCTTTCTCAGCTTCTTCAGCTTCAAAGGCTGCTTTAGCCTCTTGGGCTGCTTTTTCGCGGGCTTTTTCAAGGTCATCTACGTGGATGACATCTTCGTCCATTCCTTCATCCAAGTCGCGAAGTTCCACTTCTTGGTCATCTTCGTCTAGGACACGCATGTCAAGACCAAGAGATTGCAATTCTTTGACAAGAACTCGGAAGGATTCTGGAACACCTGGTTTTGGAATTGGTTTTCCTTTTGTAATAGCTTCATAAGCTTTCAAACGTCCGTTGATATCGTCAGACTTGTAAGTCAAGATTTCTTGAAGGACATTTGACGCACCGTAGGCTTCAAGAGCCCAAACCTCCATCTCACCGAAACGTTGTCCACCAAACTGAGCTTTACCTCCGAGTGGTTGTTGGGTAACGGTTGAGTATGGTCCGACTGAACGCGCGTGCAATTTATCGTCAACCATGTGGTGGAGTTTGATCATGTACATGACTCCGACAGAAACACGGTTATCAAATGGTTCACCAGTACGTCCATCATAAAGGATTGTCTTGGCATCGCTATCCATACCTGCCTCTTTAACGGTTGACCAAAGGTCTTCAGAACTTGCTCCGTCAAAGACTGGTGTTGCGATGTGGATACCCAGAGTACGAGCAGCCATACCAAGGTGGAGCTCCATAACCTGACCGATATTCATACGTGATGGCACCCCAAGTGGGTTCAACATGATATCGACTGGAGTTCCATCTGGAAGGTAAGGCATGTCTTCTACAGGAACGATACGAGAGACAACCCCCTTATTTCCGTGACGTCCGGCCATCTTATCTCCGACCTTGATCTTACGTTTTTGAGCGATGTAGACGCGAACCAGCATGTTAACACCTGATTGCAACTCATCTCCATTTGCACGTGTAAAGATCTTAACATCACGAACGACACCATCGGCTCCGTGTGGTACACGAAGAGAAGTGTCACGTACTTCACGAGATTTGTCACCGAAGATAGCATGCAAGAGACGTTCTTCAGCTGAAAGGTCTTTCTCACCCTTAGGTGTTACTTTACCTACAAGAATATCGCCTTCTTTAACCTCAGCACCGATACGGATAATCCCCATTTCGTCAAGGTCTTTGAGGGCATCTTCACCAACGTTTGGAATTTCACGCGTAATTTCTTCAGGCCCAAGCTTTGTATCGCGAGTTTCTGATTCGTATTCTTCAAGGTGGACAGATGTATAAACATCGTCTTTCACCAAGCGTTCGCTCATGATAACGGCATCCTCGAAGTTGTAACCTTCCCAAGTCATGTAGGCAACGATTGGGTTTTGACCAAGCGCCATTTCTCCATTTTCCATAGAAGGTCCGTCAGCGATGAAATCGCCTTTTTCAACGATATCGCCAACTTTTACGAGAGTACGTTGGTTGTAGGCAGTACCTGAGTTTGAACGACGGAATTTTTGGATGTGGTAAACATCCAATGAACCATCTTCACGACGAACTTCTACCTTGTCAGCATCTGCGTAAGTAACTTTACCATCATACTGAGCAATCACAGCCGCTCCAGAGTCGTGGGCTGCTTGGTATTCCATACCAGTACCAACGTAAGGTGCCTGAGGATTGATCAATGGCACAGCCTGACGTTGCATGTTGGCACCCATGAGGGCACGGTTGGAGTCATCGTTTTCCAAGAAAGGAATACATGCTGTCGCAACGGCAACTACCTGTTTTGGTGAAACGTCCATGTAGTCAACAATATTAGCTGGATACTCTTGGTTGACCCCTTGGTGACGTCCCATGACAATCTTCTCAGCAAAGGTTCCATCTTCGTTAAGACGAGAGTTTGCCTGAGCTACAGTATATTCATCTTCCTCATCGGCTGTCAACCAAACGATTTCGTTCGTAACAACACCTGTTTCACGGTCAACCTTACGGTACGGTGTTTGAACAAAACCATACTTGTTCAAGTGTCCGTAAGATGACAAGTTATTAATCAAACCGATGTTAGGTCCTTCAGGCGTCTCGATTGGACACATACGACCATAGTGAGTGTAGTGCACGTCCCGTACTTCATATCCAGCACGGTCACGTGTCAAACCACCAGGTCCCAAGGCTGACAAACGGCGTTTGTGAGACAACTCAGAAAGTGGGTTGTGTTGGTCCATGAACTGTGACAACTGTGATGAACCAAAGAATTCTTTAACCGCAGCTGTTACAGGACGGATGTTAATAATTTGTTGTGGTGTCAAGACTTCGTTGTCTTGAACAGACATACGTTCACGGACATTACGTTCCATACGAGAAAGTCCAAGACGTACTTGGTTAGCAAGCAATTCACCTACCGCACGGATACGACGGTTTCCAAGGTGGTCGATATCATCTACACGGCCAAGTCCTTCAGCCAAGTTGAGGAAGTAGCTCATCTCAGCAAGGATATCTGCAGGAGTGACGATACGAACCTTGTCATCTGGATTGGCATTACCAATGATGGTTACAACACGGTCTGGATCCGTTGGTGCAACAACCTTAAATTTTTGAAGAACAACTGGCTCAGTCACAACCGCTGCATCATTTGGAATGTAAACAATCTTGTTCAAGTCGCCATCCAAATGGCTTTCAATGCTTTCAATCACGCTACGAGTCATGATTGTTCCAGCTTCTACCAAGATTTCTCCAGTTTCAGGATCTACCAATGGCTCAGCAATGGTTTGGTTGAGCAAACGTGTTTTAACATTGAGTTTTTTATTGATCTTGTAGCGACCAACTGCTGCCAAGTCATAGCGACGTGGGTCAAAGAAACGAGCTACAAGCAAGCTACGTGAGCTTTCAGCAGTCTTAGGTTCACCTGGACGAAGGCGTTCGTAAATCTCTTTCAAAGCTTCGTCTGTACGAGAGTCCATTGGGTTCTTGTGGATATCTTTTTCAACAGTATTGCGAACCAATTCGCTGTCGCCAAAGATATCAAAGATTTCATCATCACCTGAGAAACCAAGCGCACGAACCAAGGTTGTAAATGGAATCTTACGAGTACGGTCGATACGAGTGTAGGCAATATCTTTTGAGTCGCTTTCAAGTTCCAACCAAGCTCCACGGTTAGGGATAACAGTTGAACCATAGCCCACTTTACCGTTTTTATCAACTTTGTCATTAAAGTAAACACCTGGTGAGCGAACCAACTGAGATACGATGATACGTTCACCACCATTGATGATGAAAGTACCCATTTCGGTCATAACTGGGAAATCACCAAAGAAAACTTCTTGGGTCTTGATTTCGCCTGTTTCTTTATTGATCAAGCGGAAGGTTACAAAAATTGGTGCTGAGTAGCTAGCATCGTGAATACGAGCTTCTTCTAGCGTGTATTTTGGTTCCTTGATTTCATATCCAACAAATTCCAACTCCATCGTGTCTGTGAAGTTTGAAATTGGCAATACATCTTCAAACACTTCCTTCAGACCGTGGTCTAGGAAAGCTTTGAATGAATCAGTTTGAATTTCAATCAAATTTGGTAAGTCAAGAACTTCTTTGATTCTTGAAAAACTACGACGGGTACGATGTTTCCCGTATTGAACGTCATGTCCTGCCAAGATGATTCTCCTTTGTAAATAAGTTCCAAGCCTTGTCAATCAGGCTTTTCTAATCGTCATATGGTTGTATAACCCCTATCACCGTGTCCTCTTGATGAATTTTCAGAATCTTTAAATCTTTGTTACAAATACTCGAAATCCTGAAAAAAAGCACAAAAAGAGCAGCTAAATCTGACTTTTTCAGAAGATTTAACTGCTGTGAGCCTTGTCTGGACAATATTTCAGACAAAACCTACGACAAATGATTACTCATATTATACCCTATTTAGCTAGATTTTTCAAGGGGATTGACGATTTTTTGACGAAATCTTTTACTATAGAAAACTGAGTTTTTCTTTTAAAAATGTGATGAGTTCCATTTGCTCTTTGTAAATGTCATTTTTCCTATACCTACTTTATAAAAAATATAATAAATATCTGTTTTGCTATTTTATCATAGGTTGTTTTTCTTGACTTTACTTGGTTTTTATTTTAATATATATGTATAAATATATAAGGAGGTTCATTATGAATATTTTGCTTTCTGAAACAGAACAAAATCTGCTAGTGTTACTGGAAGAATTAACCAAACACCATGATTGGATAGAGTTCCCAGTCTTGGCTGAAAAGCTGAATTTTTCCACAGAAGAATTGCAAGAACACCTTTTTAAGCTTGAGCAATTATTTCCAAACCTCCTTATTCAATCAACAAAAGAAGGTATTCAGTTGCAGTTTGAAGCCCGAAACTCCTTAGACCCTAGGATTGCTATCTTTGAACAATCTAAAACCTACTCTTTTTTGAACCGTCTCTTTTTCAAAGAGGGACAATCACTTGACCAAATAGGTCAGGAACTTATGATTGGCTACGAACAAGTTCAGGAAATCATCCAGTATCTAAATACTAAACTCCCGCAACATTATGGCATCAGCATACAACTTTCCCCTTTAGTCATGGAGGGAACAGAAGAGAACATTCGCGCCTTTTATCTAGACTACTTTAGCCAAGGTCATAGTTTTCTTGATTGGCCCTTCCCTTCTATTTCAGAAGAATCACTCACTCACCTGATTCAGCTATTTTTAAACGCCCAACAAGTTTCACCCAACCTCAGCGGTCTATGGCAAATCAAATATACCCTAGCTATCAATCTAGAGCGTTTAAATAAGGGACATTTCATCGAAAATCCTACTCCTCTTTTAACCAGTCACTACAGCTCCCTCATGCAGATTCCCCAGTTTGAACAAGATATCAAAAAGCTGGCTAAAAAGCTTCATTTCGAACCGAAAAAGGAAACACTGGAACAGCTATTTTCAAACCCAATCAAATCTCCTCAAAGCACAAACAATCCTAGCAATGGAGCACTGGGTAATATTCATCATATCCAAAAATCTTACCGTTTATTGAGCCAAATCCTAGAAGAACTAGCTAAAGAATTTCACCTACAGATTGAAAATCGCGAGGAATTGATTTGGCTCCTCCACTACACTGCCCAATCTGATTTCTTCCATCTACTTAGTGAACAGTCTCTTGACAAACAGAAATCCCAGATTTTAAACAATTATCAGGCAGAATTTCCAAAACTATTTGAAGTAAGTCAGCACAAATTCCAATCGTATCTGACCGAAATGGGGCTAGAAAATAAATCCATTAAACTACAAGAACTTGTCTACACCTTTTCGATTCAAGGACAACGGATTTTAGTCCAATTACTTCAAAAACTTCCCAAAATACGTGTTTTAGTTATCAGTCATCTAGATAGCCATCACGCACAAAACCTTATCGACACCCTAACTCACTACGGTAACAATCTCTATCTATTTGATTCTTGGGAAGAATCTACTATTTCTTTCTCAATTCTCAATCAAATTCCACACGATATTGTTATCACTACCTTTCCTGTTTCCAATTGTCCGAAACCCATTATTTGTAGTCGGAATCTTTCTACTGCAGAACTATTTCACCACCTCCACCTTTTGAGTTCACAAATTCATAAAGAAAGACTAGCTTAGTCGTAACAGAAAACCTGTTGCGATTTTCTTTTAGTTCAATTTAAAGAAAACGCTTGCATATTGTTTTACTACATGCTATACTGATATAGAAATTTATTGATTGGAGAATCATTATGAGAAAAACACCAGCTCACACTGAGAAAAAAATGGTCTACAGCATCCGTTCCCTCAAAAATGGAACTGGTTCTGTCCTTATCGGAGCAAGTCTTGTCCTACTTGCTATGGCTACACCAACTATCTCAGCCAACGAAAATACTACAACCACTAACGAAAGTAATAGTGAAACTACTACTGCCCTTACTCAACCTCTTACTGATGCAACAAACATCGCTGGCAAGAACGAAAGCGATTTTTCTTCACCTAATAATGCAAACGCTTCCCTAGAGACAAAAGAAGAAAAACATGCAACAAAGCCAACAACTCCTGTTGCAAGTCCAACCGATTCAGCACCACAAACCAGACAAGATCGTTCAAGTGAGTCAACTACTTCTACTAGTCCAGTAACGACTGAAACTAAAACAGAAGAGCCCATCGAAGACAACTACTTCCGTATCCATGTCAAAAAACTTCCTGAAGAAAACAAGGATTCTCAAGGACTCTGGACTTGGGACGATGTTGAAAAACCTTCTGAAAACTGGCCTAACGGAGCTTTGTCCTTCAAGGATGCCAAAAAAGATGACTACGGCTACTACCTAGATATCAAATTAAAGGGAGAACAAGCCAAAAAAATTAGCTTCCTCATCAATAATGCAGCTGGAAAAAATCTGACCGGCGATAAATCGGTAGAAAAACTGGCACCAAAGATGAATGAGGCTTGGTTGGACCAAGATCACAAGGTTTTCTCTTACGAGCCACAACCCGCAGGAACTATTCGCGTCAACTACTACCGTACAGATGGCAACTATGACAAGAAATCTCTCTGGTACTGGGGAGATGTGAAAAATCCAAGTAGTGGTGAATGGCCTAACGGAACAGACTTTACGGCTACAGGCAAACATGGTCGCTATATCGATATTCCACTCAAAGATGCAGCTAAAGATCTTGGATTTTTATTACTAGACAGAAACAAACAAGGAGACGATGTGAAAATCCGTAAAGAAGATTATAAGTTCACAGATTTGAAAAATCATAGCCAAATTTTCCTAAAAGATGATGACGAAACCATCTACACCAACCCCTACTATGTGCACGATATCCGCATGACAGGAGCTCAACACGTAGGAACTTCTAGCATTGAAAGTAGTTTTTCAACACTTGTCGGTGCTAAAAAAGAAGATATCCTCAAACACTCCAACATTACTAATCATCTAGGAAACAAAGTAACTATCACTGATGTTGCAATCGATGAAGCTGGTAAGAAAGTGACCTACAGCGGAGATTTCTCTGATACAAAACATCCTTATACCGTTAGCTACAACTCTGACAAATTCACTACCAAAACAAGCTGGCGTCTTAAAGATGAGACTTACAGCTATGATGGTAAACTTGGAGCTGACCTAAAAGAAGAAGGAAAACAGGTTGATTTGACTCTTTGGTCACCAAGTGCTGATAAGGTTTCTGTTGTTGTCTATGACAAGAATGACCCTGAAAAAGTAGTTGGAACTGTCGCTCTTGAAAAAGGGGAAAGAGGAACTTGGAAACAAACTCTAGATAGCACAAACAAACTAGGCATCACAGATTTCACTGGCTACTATTATCAATACCAAATCGAGCGTCAAGGTAAAACTGTTCTTGCACTCGATCCTTACGCTAAATCCCTCGCTGCTTGGAATAGTGACGATGCTAAGATTGACGATGCCCATAAAGTGGCTAAAGCTGCCTTTGTAGATCCAGCTAAACTAGGACCTCAAGACTTGACTTATGGTAAGATTCGCAACTTCAAATCGCGCGAAGATGCTGTCATCTATGAAGCTCATGTGCGTGACTTCACTTCAGATCCTGCCATCGCAAAAGATTTGACTAAGCCATTTGGTACTTTTGAAGCCTTTATCGAAAAACTAGACTACCTCAAAAACTTAGGTGTAACCCACATCCAGCTCCTTCCAGTCTTATCTTACTACTTTGTCAATGAGTTGAAGAACCACGAACGCTTATCTGACTATGCTTCAAGCAACAGCAACTACAACTGGGGATATGACCCTCAAAACTACTTCTCATTGACTGGTATGTACTCAAGCGATCCTAAGAATCCAGGAAAACGAATCGCAGAATTTAAAAACCTCATCAACGAAATCCACAAACGTGGCATGGGAGCCATCCTGGACGTAGTTTATAACCATACAGCCAAAGTCGATATCTTTGAAGATTTGGAACCAAACTACTATCACTTTATGGATGCTGACGGAACACCTCGAACTAGCTTTGGTGGTGGACGTTTGGGGACAACTCACCATATGACCAAACGCCTCCTAGTTGATTCTATCAAGTATCTAGTTGATACCTACAAAGTTGATGGATTCCGTTTCGATATGATGGGAGACCATGATGCCGCTTCTATCGAAGAAGCTTACAAGGCTGCACGCGCCCTCAATCCAAACCTCATCATGCTAGGTGAAGGTTGGAGAACCTATGCTGGTGATGAAAATATGCCTACTAAAGCTGCTGACCAAGATTGGATGAAACATACCGATACTGTCGCAGTCTTCTCAGATGACATCCGTAACAACCTCAAGTCTGGTTATCCAAATGAAGGCCAACCTGCCTTTATCACAGGTGGCAAGCGTGATATCAACACTATCTTCAAAAATCTGATTGCTCAACCAACCAACTTTGAAGCAGACAGCCCTGGAGATGTCATCCAATACATCGCAGCCCATGACAACTTGACCCTTTTTGACATTATCGCTCAGTCTATTAAAAAAGACCCAAGCAAGGCCGAGAACTATGCTGAAATCCACCGTCGTTTGCGACTTGGAAATCTCATGGTCTTGACAGCTCAAGGAACTCCATTTATCCACTCTGGTCAGGAATATGGACGTACCAAACAATTCCGTGATCCAGCCTACAAGACTCCAGTAGCAGAGGACAAACAACCAAACAAATCTCACTTGTTGCGTGATAAGGACGGCAATCCATTTGACTATCCTTACTTCATCCATGACTCTTACGATTCGAGTGATGCTATTAACAAGTTTGACTGGACTAAAGCTACAGATAGAAAAGCATATCCTGAAAATGTCAAGAGCCATGACTATATGAAAGGGTTGATTGCCCTTCGTCAATCTACAGATGCCTTCCGACTCAAGAGTCTTAAAGATATCAAGGATCGTGTCCACCTCATCACTGTTCCAGGTCAAAATGGTGTGGAAAAAGAGGATGTAGTAATTGGCTACCAAATCACTGCTCCAAACGGTGATATCTACGCAGTCTTTGTCAATGCGGACGAAAAAGCTCGCGAATTTAACTTGGGAACTGCCTTTGCACATCTAAGAAATGCTGAAATTTTAGCAGATGAAAACCAAGCAGGACCAGTCGGAATTGCCAACCCGAAAGGGATTGAATGGACTGAAAAAGGCTTGAAATTAAATGCCCTTACAGCCACTGTTCTTCGAGTCTCTCAAGGCGGAGCCATCGTTGCCCCAGTTGTGGAAGAAAAACCAGAATTTGATCTTTCTAGCTTAACACAAGAGCAAGGTCAAAATAACGGCCAAGACAATATTCCAAACCGAGTAGTCAAACCTGAGCAGCAAACTCCAGCTCCACAAACTAAACCTGATTCTACAAAACCAGATGCAAAAGTAGCGGATGAGGATCATAAACCTAGCCAAGCTACAACTGATTCACAAGCTGAACAACCAGCACAAGAGGCATCTGTAAAAGAGGCGGTTCAAAACGAATCGGTAGAAAATTCTATCAAGGATAATACACCTGCACCCCTAGCTAAACAAGCTGAACTTCCAAATACAGGAACCAAAAATGATCACAAACTCCTGTTTGCAGGAATTAGTCTCCTTGCCCTTCTAGGTCTCGGTTTCTTGCTAAAAAACAAAAAAGAGAACTAAACTTGCCCTCCTATAGAAAAATCCCCCACGTGTTAAAAATTATCAACACGTGGGGGATTATTTTTTGTACAATATTTGTGGTTATAATACATTTGATTAGGATTTTTTATTAAGCCTCTTTCATGGCAAAGTATGCCCGTACTTTTGGAGCCACTTGCGTGCCGAAGAGTTCAATAGCTCTCAGTACTTGTTCATGAGGCATGGAGCCAAGCGGTAGGTGCAACATAAAGCGATCCAAACCTAAATCCTCAATCATGCGAATTAATTTTTCTGCCACCTGATCTGGATTGCCCACAAACATAGCACCATTTGGCCCTACCTGTTCCAAATATTGCTCATAACGTAATTCCTGCCAGTGCGGACGATCTTTGGAAATAGCATCCACTACTTGCTTAGTCGGATGGAAATAATCTTTCACCGCCTGCTCGCCATCTTCAGCAATCCAACCCCAAGAATGGGCTCCAACCTTTAGCTCATGACTGGCATGACTCGCTTCGCTACCAATCTCACGATAAGCCTGAATCAACTTTTTAAAATAACGCGGATTGCCACCAATAATAGCATAGACAATCGGTAGGCCTGCCTGAGCAATCTTCACTGTTGATTCGACATGACCACCTGTCGCTATCCACAAGGGCAATTTGTCTTGAACTGGACGAGGATAAACTTCTTTGCCAGAGATTGTTTGGGTCAATCGACCTTGCCAGTCTAACTTGGTCTTTTCATTGACTAATTGAAGCAAGTCTAATTTCTCATCAAAAAGGGCTTCGTAGTCTTTCAAATCATAGCCAAACAAGGGAAAAGATTCCGTGAAAGAACCTCTTCCAGCCATAATCTCCGCTCGTCCATTTGATAAAGCATCGATAGTGGCATACTGTTGGAACAAGCGAATCGGATCCATGCTCGAGAGAATGCTGACTGCACTGGTCAAACGGATTTTCTTGGTATTGACTGCCCCAGCTGCCAGGACAATCTCTGGCGCAGATACCGCAAAATCCGCTCGATGATGCTCACCAATCCCATATACATCCAAACCAACCTTGTCAGCCAGTTCAATTTCTGCCACCAACTGGCGAATACGTTTGGCATGACTGTAAGTTTGCCCAGTTCCTTCAAGCTCCGTTGTTTCCCCAAATGTTGAAATTCCCAATTCTACCATTGCGATTCTCCTTGTCTACCTCTGTCCTTCAATTTGAAAAATTATTCTAACACGAATCTTGAGTACAAGCAATCGATTTGCTCACAAGAAAAAGCCTAGATAACTAGACTTTTTAGCTTATTCTACCGTTACTGACTTAGCAAGATTACGTGGTTTATCCACATCAAGGCCACGGTGCAGAGTTGCAAAGTAAGCGACCAATTGCGTTGGCACGACCATCGAAATTGGTGAGAGGTAAGGATGTACGGTCGTAAGGACGATATCGTCTGTCTCTTTAGCAACATTTTCTTCTGCGATAGTGAGGACTTTGGCACCACGGGCTGCCACTTCTTGGATATTTCCACGAGTGTGGTTGGCAAGGACTGGATCTGACAAGAGGGCCAAAACAGGCGTTCCTTCTTCAATCAAGGCAATGGTTCCATGCTTGAGTTCTCCTGCTGCAAAACCTTCACACTGGATGTAAGAAATCTCTTTGAGTTTAAGGCTTGCTTCCATAGCCACGTAGTAATCTTGACCACGCCCAATATAAAAGGCGTTGCGAGTTGTTTCAAGAAGCTCACGAACCTTGGCTTCGATGGTTTCTTTCTCTGAAAGAGTTGATTCGATAGACTGAGCTACGATTGACAACTCATGAACCAGGTCAAAGGCTTGCGCTTTAGCATTGCCATTTACTTCTCCGACTGCTTTTGCAAGGAAGGCAAGGGCTGCAATTTGTGCTGTATAAGCCTTTGTTGATGCTACGGCAATTTCAGGACCTGCATGAAGGAGCATGGTATGGTTGGCTTCACGTGAAAGAGTTGAACCTGGTACGTTTGTCACTGTCAAGCTTGGGATTCCCATTTCATTAGCCTTAACCAAAACCTGACGGCTATCCGCTGTTTCACCAGACTGACTGATAAAGATGAAGAGTGGTTTCTTGCTGAGAAGTGGCATACCATAGCCCCACTCAGATGAAATTCCCAGTTCCACTGGTGTATCAGTCAATTCTTCCAACATCTTCTTAGAAGCAAATCCTGCGTGGTAAGATGTTCCAGCTGCAAGGATATAGATACGGTCTGCGTCTTGAACAGCCTTGATGATGGCTGGATCTACGACAACTTGACCAGCCTCATCTGTGTAGGCTTGGATGAGTTTACGCATAACCGTTGGTTGCTCATCGATTTCCTTGAGCATGTAGTAAGGATAAGTTCCCTTACCGATATCTGACAAATCAAGCTCAGCAGTGTAGCTAGCACGCTCACGACTGTTGCCATCATAGTCTTGAACTTCCACACTATCAGCCTTGACGATTACCAACTCTTGGTCATGAATTTCCATGTATTGGTTGGTCTCACGAATCATAGCCATGGCGTCTGAACAAACCATGTTGTAGCCTTCCCCAAGACCAATCAAAAGCGGTGATTTATTTTTAGCCACGTAGATGACTTCAGGATCTTGTGAGTCAACCAAGGCAAAGGCATAAGAACCACGGATGATGTGAAGGGCTTTTTTAAAGGCTTCAAGAACTGAGAGACCTTCTTCTTCCGCAAATTTTCCAATCAAGTGAACGGCAATTTCCGTATCTGTTTGCCCTTTGAAGTGGTGACCTGCAAGGTATTCTTCCTTGATTTCAAGATAGTTTTCAATCACTCCATTGTGCACTAAAACAAAACGTTCAGTCTCAGAGCGATGTGGGTGAGCATTGTCCTCAGTTGGTTTCCCGTGAGTTGCCCAACGAGTATGTCCGATACCAGTTGTTCCCTCAACACCAGCTGTCTTGGCAGACAATTCTGCAATACGACCAACAGCCTTGACTAGATGGTTTTCAGTACCACCTAGGACAAAAATCCCCGCAGAATCATAACCACGGTATTCGAGCTTTTCAAGCCCTTGAATCAAAATATCAGTTGCATTCGTGTTACCAACAACACCAACAATTCCACACATAGTATATACGACACAGACAAGCTGTGCTTTCTCCTTAAAATTGGTATAGTCTAATTCCTCTTTTATAGAATCAGCAAAAACAGTATATACTTGTTTCTTTCACTTGTCAAGAGTAAAAATTGGTATAGTTCAAATTAAGCTCCTGTAACCAAAAAACTCTGACCAATTAGGACAATCAGTCAGAGTCTTTTTTAAAATCCATTATTATCGCTTAGTTCCTTGAACCAGTGCCCTGATTTCTTCAGACGGCGTTCTTGCGTTTCCAAGTCTAGTTCAACCAAACCATAGCGATTTTTATAGCTGTTGAGCCATGACCAACAATCGATAAAGGTCCAAATTAAATAGCCCTTACAATTGGCTCCATCTTCAATGGCTCGGTGAAGTTCACGCAGATGACCTTTTACAAAGTCAATACGATAATCATCTTGAATCATTCCATTCTCACGGAATTTTTCTTCCCCTTCAACACCCATACCATTCTCTGTCAACATCCATTCAATATTACCATAATTTTCCTTGATATTATGAGCGATGTCATAAATCCCTTGCTCATAAATCTCCCAGCCACGGTGAGGATTAATTTTACGTCCAGGCATCACATAAGGCTCATAAAAATGTTCTGGTAAGAGTGGACTCTCTGGATGCTTAGCAAATCGAGGAGCCATAACACGCAAAGGTTGATAGTAGTTGACACCAAGGAAGTCCACCGTATTGTCACGAATGAGATCCAACTCCTCCTCTGTAGCATCAGGCAAGAGACCGTGTTCATGCAAAATTTCTACTAACTCCTGTGGATAAGTCCCCAAAACAGACGGATCTAAGAAAGATTGGGCCTGAAAAAGGTCCGCAATACGAGCAGCCTTGACATCAGCAGGATGCTGGCTACGTGGATAAGCCGGTGTCAAGTTGAGGACAATCCCAATTTTGGAATCAGGTAAGAGTTCATGACAGGCCTTGACCGCTCGACTGCTGGCCAATTGTGTATGATAGGCTACTTTAACTGCCGCCTCTGCATCCACCTTATGTGGATAATGGGCATCGTAAAAATATCCAAATTCTACTGGAACGATTGGCTCGTTAAAGGTAATCCATTGATCCACTAAATCTCCATAAGTCTCAAAACAAAAACGAGCATAGTCTTCATAGGCTGAGACAGTTGCCTTATTTTCCCAACCATCACCATCCTCTTGAAGGGCAAAAGGCAGATCAAAATGATAAAGATTGACTAACAGACGAATACCCTTAGCCTTAATAGCCTCAAAAACCTTACGGTAAAAATCTACACCCTGACAATTGACTTTTCCACGCCCTTGTGGAAAAATCCGTGACCACTGAATAGAAGTTCGAAAGGCCGTGTGACCAGTTTCTAATAGGAGGTCGATATCCTGTTCCCAATTTTCATAAAAGGTCGATGTCTTATCTGGACCAATTCCATTATAGTAGCGATTTGGCTCCACTTGGTACCAATAATCCCAGAGATTATCTCCCTTACCGTCACCAGCTATACGTCCTTCTGTCTGCGGCCCAGAAGTAGAGGATCCCCAGACAAAATCCTTTGGAAATCTTAGCATACATTTACCTCTTTATCTACTCATTTTTCCCATTATACAGAAAAAACAAGGTAAAAACTAGTTACATTTTTTCCTTGTTTTTCTTCTGATTATAGTTTTTATTTCTTGCTGAGAATTTCAAGTGTTTCAAGCACGTTATCTGCATGAACTTCGATGGTGTCACCAGTCGCTTTAATCTTCACTTCTACGATGCCATCAGCCGCTTTCTTCCCAACAGTGATGCGGATTGGCAACCCAATCAAGTCGCTATCGCTGAATTTGACTCCGACACGTTCATTACGGTCATCTGTCAAGACTTCGTAACCAGCTCCCATCAAGCTTGCTTCAAGCTTTTCTGTCAAGGCTTGCGCTTCTTCGTCCTTGACATTAACAGTAATCAAGTGCACATCAAATGGTGCCAATTCTTTAGGGAAGTTGATTCCCCATGCGTAACGGTATTCACCTTTTGGCGTTTTGTTAACAAAGAGGCGAGCGTGTTGCTCCATCACTGCTGAAAGGAGACGGCTGACACCGATACCGTAACATCCCATGATGATTGGCACAGCACGGCCATTTTCATCCAAAACATCTGCTCCCATGCTTGCTGAATAGCGAGTGCCGAGTTTGAAGATGTGACCAATTTCGATGCCACGCGCAAAGTTAAGGACACCTTGCCCGTCTGGGGAAATTTCACCCTCACGAACTTCACGGATATCCACATATTCCGCAGTAAAATCACGGCCTGGGTTCACACCAGTCAAGTGGTAGCCATCTTCGTTAGCACCGACAACTGCATTGCGAACATCTTGCACCTTACGGTCTGCAATGATTTTAATATTCTCTGGCAAACCAACTGGGCCAAGTGAACCAAATCCTGCTTGAACAAGATTCGCCACTTCTTCTTCGCTAGCAACGTCAAAGAAATCTGCTCCCAAGTAGTTTTTCAACTTAACTTCGTTAAGCTGGTCATTTCCAACTAGAAGGGCTGCAACAAGCTCACCATCTGCCATGTAAAATAGAGTTTTAATCGTTTGTTCTTCTGGGACGTTTAGGAAAGCTGCCACTTCATCGATTGATTTAACATCTGGTGTTGCAACGCGAGTCACTTCTTCTTCAGCGACAACACGGTTGCTTGGTTTGTACTCGTTTGTTGCCATTTCCAAGTTAGCCGCATAGCTAGACTCACTTGAGTAAGCAATGGTATCTTCACCAGAAACCATCCATTTGAGCAATTCTGCCTTGATTTCTTCTTGCACTTCTGCAGGAATTTCGTCAAATGAGGCAACTGACTTGTCCAAAACAACCCAGCGGTCAAGGTCTGTACGAGCAGGTGTAATGGCCATAAATTCTTGGCTGTCCTTACCACCCATGGCTCCACCGTCACCAATGATAGCCTTGAAGTCTAAGCCACTACGAGTGAAAATACGCTCATAGGCAGCCTTGTACTCATCGTAAACACTGTCCAAGCTATCATAGTTAGCGTGGAAGCTATAAGCATCCTTCATGATAAACTCGCGTGTACGGAGAAGTCCATTACGTGGGCGTTTTTCATCACGATACTTAGGCTGGATTTGGTAAAGGTTGAGTGGCAATTGCTTGTAAGACTTAACAGAATCACGGACAATAGCTGTAAAGGTTTCTTCGTGAGTTGGACCTAGAATGAAGTCTGATTTTTCACGGTTTTTTAGTTTGTAAAGGTCTTCACCGTAAGTTTCATAACGACCTGATTCGCGCCACAACTCTGCACTGAGAAGGGCAGGAGCCAACATCTCAACGGCACCAATCTTATCAAACTCTTGGCGCATGATATTTTTGGCTTTTTCAATCACACGGTTGGCAAGTGGTAAGTAAGAATAAACACCTGCTGAAACTTGGCGAACATAACCAGCTCGCAACATAAGAGCATGGCTAATAACTTGAGCATCGCTTGGCATTTCGCGAAGCGTTGGGATAGGCATTTTACTTTGTTTCATAATATTCCTCGATTATCTAAAAAAGAGTCGCATGATGTCATTCCAAGTCACAGCAATCATCAAGACAACCATGATGACCACTCCGGCCAAGGTGACATAGGTTTCAATTTCTTGTTTCAATGGTTTGCGGCGGATGGCTTCCAGGATATTGAGCACAATCTTACCACCATCCAATACTGGAATCGGAATAAGATTAAAAATCCCGATATTGATGGAAATCATTGCCAAAAAGTACAAGACATTCTCAATTCCATTTTTAGCAGCATCACTACTTGCCTTAAAGATGGCAACAGGTCCACCTAGCTTGTTCAAATCCGGTTGGAAAATCAGATTTTTCAGAGCTGATAGAATTCGGAGGGCCGAGTCAGCAGCAGTTGTAAAACCACCTACAAACATAGATACAAAATCTGACTTAATCCCCGGTTGAACACCTAGAAGGTAACGGCCTTGACTTTCTTCCGGAGTAACAGTGACTTGTTTGTCACTCCCCTTTTCAGAAATAGTCACATCCAAGGTCGGGGCCGTCTTATCTTTGGTTTCTGATTCCACAGCCTGAATCAAACTTTCCCAGTTGCTAACCTCATGTGAGCCAATCTTGGTAATTTGTGCCGTTTCTGGCACTCCCACCTTAGCCAAGGCCCCTTGAGGCATGACATGGAACTGATTGGTATCAACGTCTCTGACACCACCCTGCATGAAGATTAAAATCCAGAAAACAACGACACCTAAGATAAAGTTATTCATAGGGCCTGCAAAGTTGGTAATCAGTTTCCCCCAGATAGTCGCATTTTGATATTGCACATCCAAAGGAGCAATTCGAACCTCCGTTCCATCTGCTTCCACAACCGTTGCATCGTGATCCACTGCAAAAGTTTTTTCTTCTTCCAGAACCAAGCCCTTGATAAAGAGCTTGTCTTCAAAGTCAAACTGGGTCACCTGCATAGGGAGAGCCGTCTGATCTAATTTTTTACCTGAAAGATTGATGCGTTTAACCTTACCATCATCAGTAAGCGTCAAACTGACAGGAGTCCCTGTCTTGATTTCAGTTGTATCATCACCCCAACCGGCCATACGAACGTAGCCACCCAGAGGCAAGATTCGAATGGTATAGGCCGTTCCATCCTTGCCAATATGAGCAAAGATTTTGGGTCCCATACCGATGGCAAATTCACGCACTAGAATCCCTGATTTCTTGGCAAAGTAGAAGTGTCCGAACTCGTGCACCACTACAATAATCCCGAAAACCAGAATAAAGGTTAAAATTCCGAGCATAGTATTTCCTCCGTCTTTTGATTAAAAGAGTCCAAACAAGTGCATGATTGGAAATACAAGCAACATACTATCGAAACGATCCAAAACACCACCATGTCCAGGGATAAATTTCCCAGAATCCTTAACACCAAAGTGACGCTTAATCGAACTTTCTAGTAAGTCACCAAATTGTCCAGCAATGCTAAAGAAAATAGCAAAGACGGACATCTTGTAAATTCCATACGGAAGAGCAACTGTTCTGTCAAACATCATAAAGATGATGGTTACTAAAATCGCACCTAAAATACCACCCAAGGCACCCTCAAAGGTTTTATTTGGAGAAACTGTCGGAGCTAGTTTTCGTTTACCATAGTTCATCCCAACAAGATAGGCACCACTATCTGTCGCCCAGACAATACACAAGGCCAAGAGAGCCTTATCTAAACCTGCAACACGAGCATCTAGTAAAGCATTAAATCCAAAGCCCACGTAGAAACTCATAGCAAGCGGGAAAACCGCATCCTCAATCGTATACGACTTGCTAAAAACAGTCGTTCCTAACATAATTGAAATCAAAACACTGTAGGCAACCACATTCCCATCAACTGGCAAAAAAGTCAGGTAATTCTCCAAGGGAATGGTCAAAGCAAAGGTTGCAAAGAGGGTCAAGAGGCCCTCCATTGTCATGGTCTCTAGACCTCTCATCTTCAAAAGTTCATGCATGGCTAGCATGGCTATGATTCCAATTGCTATCTGAAGCAAGAGTCCCCCAATCATTAAAATTGGTAGGAAAATAGCCAGGGCAATCCCTGCAAACAAGGTTCTTTTCTGTAAATCCTGTGTCATATTTCCTCCTAAACTCCTCCAAATCGGCGATGACGACGATTGTAGGCAAGAATGGCTTCCTGCAAGGCCGCCTCGTCAAAATCAGGCCACAAGGTATCCGTAAAATAGAGCTCACTATAGGCTCCCTGCCATGGAAGGAAATTGCTCAAACGCAATTCTCCACTAGTACGGATAATCAAGTCTGGATCTCGTAACTCCTTAGGCAAATGCTGGGTAAAAAGATAATTACCAATCAATTCCTCTGTGATGTCACCTGGGTTGATTTTAGCATCTAACACATCCTGAGAAATCAACTTAAGAGCCTGTGTAATCTCAGCACGTCCACCATAGTTGAGGGCAAAATTAAGAATCAAACCTGTGTTGTTCTTAGTCAATTCCTCAGCCTTAGTCAGAGCTTCAAAGGTTTGCTTAGGCAGGCGGTCCGTTTCCCCAATCATTTGAATCTTAACATTATTCGCATGCAATTCCGGGACATAATTATCATAAAACTCTACTGGCAAGTTCATGATAAACTTGACTTCCTGATCGGGGCGGGTCCAATTTTCCGTAGAAAAAGCATAGACCGTAATAACCTTGACGCCTAGTTTGTTGGCTGCCTTGGTCACAGTTTGCAATGCTTCCATGCCCGCCTTGTGTCCGAAGACTCGCGGTTGCATACGTTTTTTAGCCCAGCGGCCATTGCCATCCATGATGATGCCGATATGAGCAGGAACCTGTGTCGGAACCTCTACTTCCACAGCCTTATCTTTCTTAAAAAATCCAAACATGATCTTATTCCTATTCAAAAATCTATCGTTTCATTATACCATATTTCCCTATTTTCTTCTATCACTAAGCTATTTATTCTCAGGCACAAAGCCCATTTTTCAAAAAAATAAGCCGCCTGATTGGGCGACTTTATTTTTTTATAGGGAGATTATTATGAAAAAGTTTTAGGAGTTTAAGTTAAGGTCTTCTTAACTTATGAACTTAGTATACACTTCCTAGCTTAAAGTTTCCTTAAGTATTTTTAAAAATCAAATTTTCCCATTTTTCCTGCCAATTTTTCTTGGATAATCGTGTTTGATAGAGCTTCATTCGATCTTCATTCTCTAAAAAATGAGGAGTAGGACGAACTTGAAAATTCAAAATATCTTCCAAACCATAAGATGCATAGAGTTCAAAATCGGATTCTTCATTCAAGCGTAATCCAACAGCCGTACATCGTTCTGGATACTTACTCATAGCATCACGAGAACTGCTATAGGGAGAAGTGTGAGGACTGTGCTGGTGCATATAGACCTGATTTTTCAATTCCCACTGATACTGAGGAAAATCCGCTCTCAACTTTTTCTCTAGGGAAAAGGTTTCCTCATAAGAAATATCTGGATCAAAGAAAATCACATCTACATCTGTTTCACAGTCAAAAGGGGATTTGTCTGACAAGAGATTCCAGATAAAATTTCTGACAGAACCTGCTGCCAACCAGGAATCTGTCAATTTCAGGTTTCGGATGATCGTCAGAATAGACATCATGTCAGGATTTTCTCTAACACTATCTAAGATTTCTTGTTTATTTTTCATTGTACTCATACCCCAAATGCTCATATGCCTTAGCAGTCGCCACCCGTCCAGAACGTGTTCGCATGATAAAGCCTTTTTGAATCAAGTAAGGCTCGTACATGTCTTCGACAGTCTCGCGCTCCTCGGCGATATTGACAGAAAGAGTTCCTAATCCGACAGGACCACCACCGTACATCTCAATCATGGTACGAAGGATTTTTTGATCCACATAGTCCAAACCTTCATGGTCAACATCCAGCATGGTCAAAGCCTTATCGGTAATAACATCATCGATAACCCCATTCCCCATTATCTGGGCAAAATCGCGCACGCGTTTGAGGAGACGATTGGCAATACGAGGGGTCCCACGACTACGTAGTGCCAACTCAGATGCTGCCTCATGAGTGATTTCCATCTCAAAAATATCTGCCGTCCGCTCGACAATTTCTGTCAAATCAGCATGAGCATAATACTCCATATGACCTGTAATCCCAAAACGTGCCCGTAGTGGATTTGAGAGCATACCAGCCCGAGTCGTCGCACCAATCAAAGTGAAAGGTGGCAACTCCAAATGAACACTGCGACTACCTTCACCAGCACCAATCATGATATCAATGTAAAAGTCCTCCATGGCACTATAAAGCACCTCTTCCACCGACATGGGCAAGCGATGAATCTCGTCAATAAAGAGGACATCCCCAGGCTCTAAGTCATTCAAAATCGCTACCAGATCTCCTGCTTTTTCAATGACTGGACCCGAAGTCTGCTTGAGATTGACACCTAGTTCGTTGGCAATAACAAAAGCCATGGTCGTTTTCCCCAAACCTGGAGGCCCAAATAAGAGGACATGATCCAGCGCTTCATCCCGCATTTTGGCAGCTTCGATAAAGATTTGGAGCTGATCCTTGACCTTATCCTGCCCAATATATTCACGTAAGTACTGAGGACGGAGCGTGCGTTCTACTAACTCCTCATCCCCCATTATCTCATTATCTAAAATTCTACTCATGGCTCTATTATATCAAAAATCCAAGCCACAAACAAAAAAGCCACCTAATTAGGCGACTTCCGACTTTAGCACGTATGTGGTATAATATTGTTCGGCACTGCTACACCGCCTACGAAAGGAGGTGAGATAGCCCATGATGGATACAATACTTAAAACTATCATCGGACCAATTGTGGTCGGTGTCGTTCTTCGCTTAGTCGATAAATGGCTAAACAAGGACAAATAGTGTCAAAAAGACCCCAAGCTTATTTGGTCGTGAGCTTGGGGTCTTTTCTAGCCTATGATATAGACACAATACTTAATTCCCTTTTATTATCCCATAGTTCACAAAATTTGTCAAAGGTTTATATCTTCATCAATTCAGCTTCTCCAACTTTAGAATCTGTCCAATAAAGTTTATAAGATTAAGTAAAAGTTATCGGAAAATGATGTTTAAAATAGTCCCCAAAAGCCTGAAATAGAGCCAAAAAACTCCACCTGATTGGATGACTCCCGAGTTTAACACTTATGTGGTATAATATTCTACGGCACTGCTACACCGCCTACGAAAGGAGGTAAGATAGCCCATGATGGAACTAATCCTTAAAACTATCATCGGACCAATTGTGGTCGGTGTTGTTCTTCGCTTAGTCGATAAATGGCTAAACAAAGATAGATAGTGTCAAAAAAGACCCCAAGCTTAATGTGGAAGTTAGCTTGGGGTCTTTTCTAGGCCATGATATAGAACTAATCCTTAATTCCTCTCCATTATCCCACAGTTCACAAAATTTGTCAAAGGTTTATATTCTCTTGAACCTCTGTACTACAAGACGTTCAAGATTGCGAAAATTATCGGAAAATGATTTTTAGAATAGTCCCCAAAAGCCTGAAACATGGCCAAAAAAACTCCACCTGATTGGGTGGAGTTAAGGGAGATTATTATGAAAAAGAAAAGTTTAGGATTTTATTAAATAAAGTTAGGAGGTCTTTATTTAATAACTATATGATACAAGACAAAGCTTAAAACTAGCTTAACTTTTTTCAAATTCTACCATTTTTCAAAAAATTTCTATTACCATCACCTCACCCCACAAAAAAGCCACCTGATTGGGTGGCTTCATTAGGAGATTATGATGAAAAAAGTTTTAGGATTTCATTAAATAAAGTTAGGAGGTCTTTATTTAATAACTATATAATACTAGACCATCCTTAAACTTTGCTTAAGAAAAACAAGTTTTATTATTTTTCTCGATTCATCCAAGTCATTCCTATACAATTATAGGTGGATAAGATTTCAAAGCCCATAGAACGATAAAATCCCTCGTTTTTTTCTGTCTCTTCTGTCACCAGCTGGACTTGATAGGCATCTTTGTAATACTCTAAAGCCTCTTTCATCAAGGCACTACCAATCCCTTGACGCTGATAGCTAGGCAAAACAATCAAATCCTGTACAAAAACTGATGAAAAACCATCTCCAACCAAACGAATCAAGCCCACTACAGCATCACCATCAAGTGCCAGATAAATTACTAATGAATGAGATAAGGCCTGCTCCAGCATCTCTGGTTGATGGGTATAATTTGTCCAACCGACAGCCTGATAGAGATGCAAAACATCCTCTAGCTTGACAATTTCTTGCTTTTTAATAGTAATCATCTCAACACCTCTTAAAGCTCTCTCAAACTCTTGTACTGCTGTCCATTTTTATCAAAATTTTCAGGACGCAACCATGTTTCCAAACGAGATTTTACTTTGGGCCAATCCTTATCAATTATAGACAACCAATTCGTATCCCTCGTACGCCCTTTATAAACCACTGCCTGACGGAAAGTTCCTTCATAAATAAAGCCCAAACGCTCCGCAGCTCGTCTGGATGGCAGGTTAAGAGCATCGCATTTCCACTCATAACGACGATAGTTAAGCTCCTCAAAGACATAGCGAGCCAAGAGATACTGGGCTTCTGTCCCTATCCTTGTCCCCCTGAGTTTTGGAGAAAAAGTGACAGCTCCCACTTCTATTACTCTGTTATTCTGGTCAATGCGCATGAGAGAAAAAGTTCCCAAAGCCTTACCAGTTGCCTTGTCTACAATCGCATAGTAAAAGCGGTCCTTACGAGCCAACATCTGATTTAAAAGGCTAACCAGTTCCTCCATATCTGCCACTGGTTCCTGAAAGAGGTAGGTCCACATCTCCCGAGGAGTATCTGAACCATAAACAGCTAATAAATCCTCCGCATGCTTTTCCACTGAAAGAGCTTCTATTCGAGCATAACGCCCTTCTAAGAAATCAATAGAAGGCAATTCACCTGGTGTATAACCTTCCATTGACTCCCCAATCATCTGACCATATTCATTTACTGGCATAGCTTTCTCCTTGTTTCACTTATTGAATATAGTATAACATATCTCAATGAAAATTTTAGGAAACACTTGGTTTTCTATTCAATAATGCAAACTCCTCTTATAAAAATCATCCATCCACTTTATAGAGGAATAATCAAATATGGGAACGAGTGAGTTAATTCCCCTTATGCTTCTCTCTATTTTTTACTGTTTGTATTCAAATTTCTCTTGTTTTAGTGTTTGCTTTTGTAGACTGGACTACCAACCAGAACTGTGTTTTTATCTTAGTTGGGACTATTATAGTACGGTTCAGCACTATCTACAAATTCTTCAGATGTGTATCAAAAAAATTTATCGTAGCAAACCAAGAGTCTACACTTTCTTTCATTAATAAGCGCCAATCTTTTCTATAACGATGATTCGGTTGATAAGCAATCGTCAACATATGCCCTGTTTCATGGTATTTTTTAAACAAAATGGATTCCCCTTTATAATGTGAAATGATATCATCTATCGCGGATGATGCATTCCATATTTCATCAACATCGCTTCCTAGTAATAATAAAGGAGAGGAAATTTTACTCACATCAATCTGAGCCCTACTATCTTCAGGAATATGTTTTCCAAAAAACTTGTTTAACAGATAATTTCCTAACTGAAATTTTTGATACGGAAGTTCTTTTTGTAAATATGTCCAAGAAGATGAATGAGAGTTGAGTTTTCCCTTTATTCCCTCAAATATTACATTTGAGGGGGAATTGAGTACCAAACATTGCACATCTTTCAAAATACTTTGTCCAGCCAGAACAAGTTCTGCTCCTTTAGAGCGACCATATATTCCTATTTTTGTATTATCAACTTGAGGATGATGATATAGAAAATCTTTCGCCTCCTCCAGACATTCTATTGGAATTCGTTCTAAATTTTGGGGTAATCCCTCTAAACCAAAATAAGCTATCGCAAGACAAATATAGCCTCTTGAAGATAAAAGTTGGGCAATATTCTGAGCTTTTTCAATTCTTCCCTCACTACCACTAACAATAATCACGGCTGGCGCCCTTCTTAACTTTTCATCATAAAATAATCGACCTTGAAAATGCTTGTCATAGATATCTTGATATCTTACTCCTAGATTCATATAACGCCTTACAAAACTTTGCTCCGCGACCACATCTTTCCCTAGCCTGATTTTAATTTCAACACCAAAACAATCTCGTAATGGAATTCTATCAAGAGAACTCGGTAATCTCCTTTTCCTATTCTTCAACGGTTTCGCATTAAAGAATAATCCCATTTCTGAAATCCCTTTATAAGATCCCGAAATAGATGCTGTCTGAGAGGTATCAATCATACCGTCCTGATCAGATAAAAAAATTGCGGTTGATTTCCATATAACATCATGATCTAAAAGCAAGGGAGCATTTATACAGTAATAATCAGACAGGTACATTTCTACACAATACATTGCCCTTGGTTCTAAACCATTAATAGCAATATAAAAAGATTCATCCGCTAAATCTGTTTGTGAAATCAGTTCTATGTTTACAGTCATATCTTCTCCTTTTTGTTAATTTGCTTAACAATTATATTTGAAATTTACCGTGACTTTTACCACGGTAATTCTCCCCACACCTTTTCAATATCATCCATCAATTTCACAACTGTTTTAAGTTCCACCTCGCTATAGTTGTTTAAAACTGAAAAGATTGATTTTTCAATATATGCTTGTTGCTCCTTATGGATTTTAAAAATTTCGATGCCTTTTTCAGATAATCTCAAATATTTATTTTTCCCATTATTCGGATCAAAATCAAAAACAACTAAATTTTTTTGAAGCAATCTTCTAACACTTTGAGTTATTGCACTTCTCGAAACTTCTAATAATTCAGATAATTTTACTAGATTCAAGGGCTGATTTTTTCCAATCACAACAATCAAATGTACCTCATTCAACGTAATGGATTTGTCAACACCACTTTTATGTTGATTTTTTTTTAACTGGTCAAACGCTAAAATAAATCTATTGAAACGATTATTAAATGCAATAAATTCTTTTTTATCCATAATCTCTCTTTTCTTTGTTAATCATATTAACAAAATAGAAACTTCCTGTCAAATAAAAAATCCTCCAGATTCTACTCTGAAGGATTCCTATCTTATTTCACAACAATATTAACCAATTTAGTTGGCTTCAATAGTCCAGTGGACTATTGAAGGTGGCAGATAGAGCTAATAAACTCGTTATTTAACGACGATATTAACGAGTTTGTTAGGTACTGCAATCACTTTCACGATTTCCTTACCGTCAATTTCTGCTTTGACTTTTTCATCAGCGAGAGCAATCTCTTGCAATTCTTCGCGTGATAGATCTTTGGCTACCATCAATTTGGCACGGACTTTACCTTTGATTTGGACGACGATTTCGATTTCGTCTTCAACCAATTTGCTTTCGTCCCATGTTGGCCAAGCGACATAAGAAATTGATTCACCTGTTGCTGCCACTGTTTGCCAGAGTTCTTCTGCCAAGTGAGGCGCAAATGGGGCGATCAATTGGATAAAGCCTTTAGCGTAGTCCACATAGAGCTTGTCTTCCTTGTTAGCGGCGTTGACAAAGACCATAAGTTGGGCAATAGCTGTGTTGAATTTCATGGATTCGATTTGCTCAGTGACAGATTTAACGGTTTCGTTATAAACCTTGTCAAGATCACCATTATTTTCCGCAACGATTTCTTTACTTGTAATCAAACGGTAAACACGGTCAAGGAACTTACGGCTTCCTTCCAGACCTTCTTCTGACCAAGCAATTGAAGCATCAAGTGGGCCCATGAACATTTCATAGACGCGAAGGGTATCGGCACCGTATTGTTCCACTACGTCATCTGGGTTGACAACGTTCTTAAGAGATTTAGACATCTTGGCTGGTGCTTGCTCCAACTCTTCTCCTGTTTCCACATGGAAGAAGGAACCGTCACGTTTTTCAACCTTGTCAGTCGCCACAAGAGCCCCACGGTGGTCACGGTAGCTAGTTCCCAAAATCATTCCTTGATTAAAGAGTTTTTGGAATGGCTCTTTAGTAGGTACAACACCGAGGTCATAGAGGAATTTGTGCCAGAAACGAGCGTAGAGCAAGTGAAGAACAGCATGCTCTGCACCACCAACGTAGATATCTACTGGCAACCATTGTTTTAGGAGGTCCTCATCAGCCAATTTCTCAGTATTATGTGGATCAATATAACGGAGGTAATACCAGCTTGAACCTGCCCACTGTGGCATGGTATTTGTTTCACGACGACCCTTGACACCATCTTCACGAGTCACTTCAAGCCAGTCTGTCAAGTTAGCTAGTGGACTTTCACCAGTACCTGAAGGGCGGATATCCTTAGTTACAGGCAAGACAAGTGGCAATTCATTTTCAGGAACAGCTGTTGAAGTTCCATCTTCCCAATGAATGATTGGAATTGGCTCACCCCAGTAACGTTGACGGCTAAAGAGCCAGTCGCGGAGACGGTAGGTAACCTTCTCTTGACCACAGCCGTTTTCTTCCAACCAAGCCACAATCTTAGCAATAGCATCTTCTTTGTTCAATCCATCTAGGAAGTCTGAATTGACATGAAGCCCATCTTCTGTGTAGGCAGCTTCTGCTACATTTCCACCTTCAAGTACTTCTACGATTGGAAGGTCAAATTGTTTGGCAAATTCCCAGTCACGTTGGTCATGGGCAGGTACAGCCATTACCGCTCCTGTTCCATAACTAGCAAGAACATAGTCTGCAATCCAGATTGGAATTTCCTTGCCGTTTACAGGGTTGATGGCATAAGCACCAATCCAAACTCCTGTTTTTTCTTTAGCAAGATCTGTACGAGCCAAGTCAGACTTGAGACTAGCTTGGTGTTTGTAGTCTGCTACGGCTTCTGCTTGCTCTGGGCTTGTGATAGCATCAACCAAGTCATGCTCAGGAGCCAAGACTGTGAAAGTCGCACCGAAAAGGGTGTCAGGACGAGTCGTAAAGACTGTGAATTCCTTGTCTGTTCCCTTAACTTTGAAGGTTACATTGGCACCAGTTGATTTACCAATCCAGTTGCGTTGCATGTCCTTGATAGACTCTGGCCAATCCAACTCATCCAAGTCATTAAGCAAGCGCTCTGCATAGGCCGTGATTTTAAGCATCCATTGACGCATCGGTTTGCGGACAACAGGATAGCCACCACGCTCAGAAGTTCCATCAGGAAGAACTTCTTCGTTTGCGATAGCTGTTCCCAATTCCTCAACCCAGTTTACTGGTACTTCCGCTTCATAGGCCAAACCTTTTTCATAAAGCTTGGTGAAAATCCATTGCGTCCACTTGTAGTAGTTTGGATCTGTTGTGTTGACTTCACGATCCCAGTCATAAGAAAATCCAAGCGCATTAATTTGGCGTTTGAAGTTGGCAATATTTTCCGCTGTAAATTCTGCTGGATCATTACCTGTATCCATAGCGTATTGCTCTGCAGGCAAACCAAAAGCATCCCACCCCATTGGGTGAAGTACGTTGTATCCTTGCGCACGTTTGTAACGGCTGAGGATATCGGTTGCAGTATAACCTTCTGGGTGTCCTACGTGCAGACCCGCTCCAGACGGATAAGGGAACATATCAAGAGCATAAAACTTCGGTTTTGAAGCATCTGTTCCTGTCTTAAATGTATGATGTTCTGCCCAGTAGCCCTGCCACTTAGGCTCAATTTCTTTATGATTGTAAAAACTCATGGTCTCTCTCCAATTTTGTGATGTTACTATTATACCATTTTTGAGGGAATTTGAAAGACGAGAAATGTTCTTTTGGGCTTGTATGCCAAGAAAGACTGAATCGCAAATCCAGCTTATATAACAGTATAAAAAATTAGCCCCCATTTGGAGCTAACTTATATTAACTATTTGTCTCTTCCATCTTCTCCCGTCCTAGTTCTCGGTAACTACGGTCGCCGACAACTTCTACGCTAAACTGACCGTCCTCATATTCAAGAATCGTCACACTACCATTATCAAGACCATGCGGATGCATGCCATTAATCAGATAAACAATGGTTCCAATGGTCATTCCGTGGCTAACGACAAGGGCATTGCCCCCACCTTGATTTTCCATTTCTTTGGCAATCGCTTCAAAGCCTTCCTTGATTCGGCCACTGAGTTTTTCCCAGCCTTCAGCCCAACCAGCTGTATCAACCTCCACCAAGCCCTCAGCCAGTTCAGCATAAGATAATTGGTGAACGTGGTCCACGTTAAAGATACGAGGAATAATGCCCATGAAAAGATCGCCATCGTAGGCTCCATCAAAACTACCGAAACACCATTCTCTGATACGCTTGTCCATGCGATAAGGGATTTTCCCTTGCAAGCCAAGTTCTTCAAGAATAATTCCCATTGTCTGAATGGTGCGACCAGAATCACTCGAATAAGCTCGCTCAAACTGTAGAGCAGATTCTCGCAAACCGATTCCTAATTCTTGAATCCCTCGCTCACCTTCAGCTGTTAAGGGAGTATCGCTCCAACCTTGCGCGCGACCAATCGTGTTAAACATGGTCTTACCATGACGTACCAAATACAATCGTACTTTTACCATTTTCCGTCCTCCGTTTGCTTCTATTATATCATGGATGATAAAACAAAAGCCACCTATACAGGCGACTTTTGCAGGAGATTATTATGAAAAAGTTTAGGAGTTCTATTAAATAAAGATATTAGATGAAAATCAAATTCAAACTAAATCAGTGTTGTCTGTTTCAAATAATATTAGGAGGTCTTTATTTAATGATTATAGTATACACAGCTAACCTTAAATAGAACTTAAAATTTCTCCTATTTTCTTAATTTTTAAAACTATGAATTGGTGCTGGGATTTGTCCACCGCGAGAGATGAAATCGACAGACGAAGCCTCATTAACCTTCATAACTGGTGCAGTTCCTAATAGGCCACCAAACTCAATCATATCGCCTTCTTTACCTTTTGGAATGATACGAACAGCCGTAGTTTTCATGTTAATGACACCAATTGCAGCCTCGTCCGCAATCATAGCCGCAATGGTTTCAGCAGGCGTATCTTCTGGGATGGCAATCATATCCAAACCAACAGAACAGATAGCCGTCATGGCCTCTAGTTTTTCCAAATTAAGAGAGCCATTTTGCACCGCAGCAATCATCCCCTCATCCTCAGAAACGGGGATAAAAGCACCAGACAAACCACCGACTTGGTTGCAGGCCATCACTCCGCCCTTCTTAACTTGATCGTTCAAAAGAGCCAAGGCAGCAGTCGTTCCATGCGTTCCGACTGTTTCTAATCCCATCTCCTCAAGGACACGTGCCACAGAATCTCCAACCGCAGGAGTTGGCGCCAAACTCAAGTCTACAATACCAAATTCCACACCCAATCTCTCGCTGGCCATTTGACCAACCAATTGACCGATACGAGTGATTTTAAAAGCAGTTTTCTTGACCGTCTCAGCTACTACATCAAAACTCTGACCACGAACTTTTTCCAAGGCACGTTTCACCACACCAGGACCAGAAACTCCGACATTGATGATAACATCTGCCTCCCCAACACCATGGAAGGCACCCGCCATAAATGGATTGTCCTCAACAGCATTAGCGAATACAACCAGCTTGGCTGCGCCCATATCAGATAGATTAGCCGTTTCCTTGATAACACGTCCCATATCTGCCACAGCAGTCATATTAATACCAGACTTGGTTGAACCGATATTGACTGACGAGCAGACCTTGTCCGTTTCTGCCAAAGCCCGAGGAATAGAATTGATGAGAATCTCATCTCCCTTTTGATAACCCTTTTGTACCAAGGCAGAGAAACCACCGATAAAGTCCACACCAATCTCTTTCGCAGCCTTATCAAGCGCTTTTGCCAGAACCACATAGTCTGTTGCATCTGTCGCCGCCCCAATCAGAGAAATAGGAGTCACCGATACACGCTTATTAACGATTGGAATTCCCAACTCAGCCTCAATCTCATCCCCAACAGTCACTAAATTAGCCGCCTTAGTCGTAATCTTTTGATAAATTTTCTCAGCAGCACGATTGATATCTGGATCAATACAGTCCAAAAGGGAAATTCCCATGGTAATAGTTCTGATATCGAAGTTTTGCTCCTCAATCATGGCGATGGTTTCAGTAACTTGTCTAATATCCATGTGCACCTCCTAGATATTATACATAGCTTCGAAAATCGCTGCACTCTGAATATTAATTTTCACATTCAAAGTTTGACCAAAAGTTTCAAATTCATTACGAAGATAAGTAAAATCTTGCTTTTCATCGCTAGAGACGACAGCCATCATCGTGAAATATTCATCCAAGACAGTTTGAGAGATATCATCAATGTTCAAACCCAATTCTGCAATTTTACCAGAAACACCTGCAACAATTCCAGATTTATCTTTACCAACAACAGTTATAATCGCTTTCATAAGCAAACTCCAATTCTTCTTAAAATAGGAAACCTGAACATTCAGCAGATTTCTTCTTAAATAGTATAGCATAATTCCAACTTAAATACTCAAAAACGCCTGCTTACGAAGTTGTTCTTAAGAAAAAAACAATTTCGTAAACAAGCGTCTACTATCTCAACTTATGATGAGTGTTCCCGCTAGGACCGAAATCCTAGCGGTAGACCAGAGCTAGACTAAGAGCACAAGACTCCATCATCATAACACTCAACAAAATTGATGATTTTATACTAATTCGATGATCGCCATTGGCGCTGCATCACCACGACGTGGTTCAGTTTTAAGGATACGAGTGTATCCACCGTTACGTTCAGCATAACGAGGTGCGATTTCTGAGAACAATTTTTGAAGTGCTGTAGTAGAAGTGTACTTATCAGTTGCTTCATCATAGTTTTCAGATGCGATTTCATTACGTACGAAAGCAGCTGCTTGACGACGTGCATGCAAATCACCACGTTTACCTAGAGTAATCATTTTTTCAACAGTTTTACGGATTTCTTTAGCACGAGCTTCAGTTGTCACGATTGATTCGTTGATCAAAAGGTCAGTTGTCAAATCGCGAAGCATTGCTTTACGTTGTGAGCTAGTGCGTCCTAGTTTACGGTAAGCCATGTATTCCTCCTTTATTTATCTTTTAATCCAAGACCCAAATCAATGAGTTTGAGTTTCACTTCTTCCAAACTCTTGCGTCCAAGATTTCGTACTTTCATCATCTCTGCTTCAGATTTTTCTGTCAAATCATGCACAGTATTGATACCGGCACGTTTCAAACAGTTGTATGAACGCACAGACAAGTCCAGTTCCTCAATCGTACGATCCAAAATACGGTCGTCAGATTCAGTATCAGCTTCTTTCATCACTTCAGTTGACTTAGCAATCTCAGTAAGATTTGTAAACAAATCAAGATGTTCTGTCAAAATACGTGCTGAAAGCCCTAAAGCATCTTCTGGAATAATTGTTCCATTTGTCAAGATTTCAAGGGTTAGTTTGTCAAAACCATCGTTGCTACCTACACGAGCAGGTTCAACTTGATAGTTGACTTTGGTAACTGGTGTATAAATAGAATCTACAGCAAGTGTCCCAACTGGTGCATTATCCTTTTTATTTTCATCTGCAGGTACATATCCACGACCACTGTTAACAGTCATAGTCGCTTTTAGAGAAGAACCTTCACCGATTGTAAAGAGATAATGATCTGGATTTACAATTTCAATATCGCTATCTGTCAAAATGTCACCAGCTGTTACTTCAGCAGGACCTTCAACATCCAGTTCGATGATTTTTTCGTCTTCAACGTACGATTTCACTGCAATTCCTTTAATGTTCAGAATGATTTGCATCACGTCTTCACGAACACCTGGAACTGTGTCAAACTCATGTAACACACCATCAATGTTAATAGATGTCACAGCTGCTCCTGGTAGAGAAGCTAGAAGTACACGACGAAGAGAGTTACCAAGAGTTGTACCGTAGCCACGTTCAAGTGGTTCGATTACAAACTTGCCATAATCTTTATTTTCATCAATTTTTGTTATATTTGGTTTTTCAAACTCGATCATTTAGTTACTCCCTCTTAAACGAAAAGCAGTGTAATGCGATGATTATACACGGCGACGTTTTGGAGGACGAGCACCATTGTGTGGCACTGGAGTCACATCACGAATTGCTGTTACTTCAAGACCAGCGGCAGCAAGCGCACGAATAGCTGACTCACGACCAGAACCTGGACCTTTTACAGTAACTTCAACTGATTTAAGACCGTGTTCTTGTGCAGATTTAGCAGCAGCTTCAGAAGCCATTTGAGCAGCGAATGGTGTAGATTTACGAGAACCTTTGAAACCAAGAGCACCAGCTGATGACCAAGCAATTGCATTACCATGCACATCAGTAATCATAACAATAGTGTTATTAAATGTAGCGTGAATATGAGCAATACCAGATTCGATATTCTTTTTCACACGACGTTTACGTGTTGGTTTAGCCAAGACTTTTACCTCCTATATTATTTTTTCTTACCAGCAATCGCAACAGCTTTACCTTTACGAGTGCGAGCGTTGTTTTTAGTGTTTTGTCCACGGACAGGAAGTCCACGACGGTGACGGATACCACGGTATGAACCGATTTCCATCAAACGTTTGATGTTCAAGTTTACTTCACGACGAAGGTCACCTTCAACTTTGATTGCATCCACTTCACGACGGATAGCATCTTCTTGATCTGATGTAAGATCACGTACACGAACATCTTCTGAGATTCCAGCAGCAGCCAAAATTTTCTTAGATGTTGCAAGTCCGATACCATAAACATAAGTCAATGAGATTACTACGCGTTTGTCATTTGGAATGTCAACTCCAGCAATACGAGCCATGTTTTCTCCTTTCTATCTTATCCTTGACGTTGTTTGTGTTTTGGATTTGCTGGGCAAATTACCATAACACGACCATTACGACGAATAACTTTACAGTATTCGCAAATTGGTTTGACCGATGGTCTTACTTTCATTTCTTATCCCTCCAAGTTTTTCGATTATTTAAAGCGGTAAGTGATACGTCCACGTGTCAAGTCATATGGACTCATTTCGACAGTAACACGATCTCCCGCTAAAATACGAATATAGTTTTTACGAATTTTACCAGAAACTGTTGCTAAAATCTGATGTCCATTTTCAAGTTCAACCGTAAACATTGCATTCGGCATTGTATCAACTACTTTGCCTTCAACTTCAATCACATCGTCTTTTGCCACGCAAAAGCACCTCCATAAATTTCGATTCGATGCCTCTAGACACAGAGACAACAATTATAAGTCAGACTATCTCAGTATAACATTTGTAGCGGATTTTTGCAAGTGTGAAAAACGCTTTATTTCAAATTTGTCAATACTTTTTCGATATCTGAGAAGACATCATTGATATCTTGATTACCTTCGATGTCATGAACCAAACCTTTGGCACGGTAGTGAGCAATGATTGGTTCTCCTTGAGCAATATTAACATCCAAACGACGTTTTACTGTCTCAGGCTTATCATCTTCACGTTGGTAGTAATCTTCTTCTTTATAGTCAACTGGTGGGTTAAAGACCTTGTGGAAAGTTTCTCCAGTTACGCGGTGGATGATACGACCACTCAAACGTTCCAAGAGGCTATCTGGATTCACTTCAATGTTGATGACACCTTCTAGTTCAATGCCAAGTTCAGCCAATGTTTTGTCCAAGGCATGAGCTTGTTCAATTGTACGTGGGTAACCATCCAACAAGAATCCTGTTTCTTTAATATCATCTTGTGAAAGACGTTCTTTTACGATTCCATTTGTAACTTCATCAGGAACCAATTCACCCTTGTCAATGTATGACTTAGCAAGAACACCCATTTCAGTTTGATTTGCCATAGCAGCACGGAACATATCACCTGTTGAGATATGTGCAACATGGAATTGTTCTACTATTTTTGCTGCTTGAGTTCCCTTACCTGCACCAGGTAAGCCCATAATCAAAAGATTCATGATTTGATCTCCTTATTTTATTTTTAAATAGAAGCAAAAAGTCTTTTCACCCCTATTTAAAAACAAAATAGAAGAGGGGAGACCAAACTCTCACAAATGTCAGAGTTTAAACCTCCACTCCCTCAGCATTTACTGATTCATACTCAATGAAAATCAAAGAGCAAACTAGGAAGCTAGCCGCAGGCTGTACTTAAGTACGGCAAGGTGAAGCTGACGTGGTTTGAATTTGATTTTCGAAGAGTATCAGTAAATACTTTTATTCTGTTCTATCCATGAAACCAACATACTTACGTTTCAATAGGTATCCTTCCAATTGTTTAATTCCTTCAATACCTGTAGAGATAATGATCAAAAGACTGGTTCCTCCAAAAGCAACCGCTTCTGAAAGTCCAAAGAAATCTTTTGCTACAATCGGTAAAATAGAAATCACACCAAGGAAGAGGGAACCAACAGTTGCAAGACGACGAAGAAGTTTAGACATATATTCTTCTGTACCTTTACCAGGACGAACTCCGTGGATATAGGCACCGCTCTTTTGTAGGTTCTCTGCCGCTTTTTCAGGATTAATCTGTACAAACGTGTAGAAGAATGTAAAGAGAATAATCAATAAAGCATACATGGCAATACCAGTTGGTGAAGTTGTTGCCAGCATTTCTTGTGCGGTTCTTACCCAAGCCCAATCATGACCTGTAGCGCTCAAAAACTGAAGAATAGCCGCTGGCGCTGCAGTAATCGAACTTGCAAAGATAACAGGGATAACTCCAGCAGGGTTTACCTTCAAAGGAAGGTAAGAGCTAGATGGAGCACCTTGTGCAACCTTAGTATATTGGATTGGAATTTTGTATTCTGCTTGTTGAACATAAGTTGTAAAGTAAATGATCAACAATACAGCAATAATCAAGATGATTACGAAAATGATAGATGAGTTGATACGGCTACTTGGGACATTCACAAAGTAGTCTACATAGATTCCCTGAATCATCTCTGGAATTGAAGCAACAATCCCGGCAAAGATAATCATAGATACACCATTTCCGTATCCCTTATCTGTAATTTGCTCTCCCAACCAAGTCACAATCATGCTACCAGCTGTTAAGATGATACCAATCATGATAAAGACTTGTGGAGTAAGAGCTGTTTTCAACAATTGAGCTCCAGCCAAAGTATTAAAACCAGCCGTAATCCCGATAGATTGCACAAAGGCTAGACCAAGAGCAATATAACGAGTAGCTTGATTCAATTTTCTTCGACCTACTTCCCCTTGTTTCCCCCACTCTACAAATTTTGGTAAAATATCCATTTGCAAGAGTTGGACAACGATAGAGGCTGTAATGTAGGGACTAACACCAAGTGCAAAAACTGAGAAGTTTTTCATGGCATTCCCTGACACTAAGCTCAACATGTTTAAGAAGGATAATCCACTTAAAGCATTCAAGCTATTGGCATTCACACCAGGAACTGTAATACTAGTTCCGATACGAAAGACCAACACGATAAAAATTGTAAACAAAATTTTTGATCGAACCTGCTTGACTTTAAGAGCTTCTCTTAATAATTTAAAAAACATAGGTCACCTCTCTTAGATGACTTCTACTGAACCACCTTTAGCAGTGATAGCTTCTTCAGCTGATTTAGAGAATTTAGCTGCTTTCACAGTCAATTTCTTAGTCAACTCACCGTTACCAAGAATCTTAACGCCTGATTTTTCAGCTTTAACAATTCCTGCTTCGATAAGAACAACTGGAGTAACTTCAGCACCATCTTCAAAGACGTTCAATTGGTCAAGGTTCACAATTGCGTATTCTTTAGCGTTGATGTTAGTGAATCCACGTTTTGGAAGACGACGGAACAATGGAGTTTGTCCACCTTCAAAACCAAGACGAACTCCGCCACCGCTACGAGCTTTTTGACCTTTTTGACCACGACCAGATGTTTTACCGTTACCTGATGAAGTACCACGACCAACGCGGTTACGTACTTTACGAGAACCTTCTGCAGGTTTCAATTCATGAAGTTTCATTTTTATTTTCTCCTCTTTTGTAAAATGCTAGCGCCGATAAGGGAGAAAAGGTTGTCTCCCCCATCAACTCGCCTATACGACGTCATCATAGATGACTATATCTAGTTTTAGGGGATGGTATACTGCACATCCCCTAAAGATTCATTAGTTTACTTCTTCAACTGTTACCAAGTGAGATACTGCTGTGATCATACCACGGATAGCAGCGTTGTCTTCTTTAATAACAGAGCTGTTCAATTTGCCAAGTCCAAGTGCTACAACAGTTTTACGTTGTGATGGAATGCGTCCGATTGGAGACTTAGTCAAAGTAATTTTAATTTGAGCCATTTTATCCCCTTTCTTATGCCAAATCAGAAACTGAAATACCACGAAGGGCAGCAACTTCTTCAGCGCGTTTCAATTGTTTCAAACCTTCAACAGTTGCACGAACAATGTTGATTGGAGTGTTAGAACCAAGTGATTTAGATGTAATATCTGCCACACCTGCCAATTCCACAACGGCACGAACTGCACCACCAGCGGCAACTCCAGAACCTTCTACAGCAGGTTTCAACAATACTTTAGCTCCACCGAATTCTGAAAGAACTTCGTGTGGGATTGTTGTTCCAACCATAGGAACTTCGATCAAGTTTTTCTTAGCATCGTCTACTGCTTTACGGATTGCTTCTGGAACTTCTTGAGCTTTACCAGTACCAAATCCTACGCGACCGTTGTGGTCACCAACAACAACAAGAGCTGCGAAACGAAGACGACGTCCACCTTTAACAACTTTTGTAACACGGTTGACAGCAACTACGCGTTCTTCTAATTCAACTGCATTGTCTTTAAATGCCATTTTCTAGTGTCCTCCTATTAGAATTTCAATCCGTTTTCACGAGCTGCATCAGCCAAAGCTTTCACACGTCCGTGATATAGATATCCACCGCGGTCGAACACCACTTCTGAAATACCTTTAGCGTTTGCACGTTCTGCAACGAGTTTACCGACAGCAACGGCTTGTTCAGTTTTAGTTCCTTTTGAAACTTCTTTGTCAAGAGTTGAAGCACTTGCGAGCGTTACACCCGCTACGTCATCAATCACTTGAGCGTAGATGCCTGTATTAGAACGGAATACGTTCAAACGTGGGCGATCAGCAGTTCCAGAGAGTTTTCCGCGAACGCGACGGTGGCGTTTTTGGCGGAGTTTGTTTTTATCTGGTTTTGAAATCACAGTTTTCACCTCTTTAGTTTTAAATCGTGTGCTATGCACAAAGTTGGAAAATAGGTTGGTGGTTGAGAATCAACCACTCAACATTATTTACCTGTTTTACCTTCTTTACGGCGAACGAATTCACCAACGTAACGGATACCTTTACCTTTATATGGCTCTGGTGAACGAAGGCTACGTACGTAAGCAGCTGTTTGACCAACTACTTCTTTTGAAATTCCGCTAACAACAATTGTTGTTGGGTTTGGAAGTTCAAAAGTAATTCCTTCTGGAGCTTCAACTTCGTCTGGATGAGATTTACCAACAGCCAAAACAAGTTTAGTTCCTTGAAGTTGTGCACGGTAACCAACCCCGCGCATTTCAAGTTCTTTCTTGAATCCTTCTGATACACCAACAACCATGTTGTTCAAAAGGGCACGAGTAGTTCCGTGGATAGTTTTCATTTCTTTTGAATCGTTTGGACGGTGAAGAGTTACTTCAGTACCTTCCACACGGATTTCAATATCTTTTGAGAACTCACGAGTAAGTTCTCCTTTAGGTCCTTTTACAGTTACAACGTTGTCATTGTTAGTGAGTTCAACACCAGCAGGCAACACGATAACTTTATTACCAATACGTGACATGTTTATTTTCTCCTGTTAAATTGTCAGGCCGGAACGGCCAGTTTTCACGGGGTTAAAGATACTTATTGAGTTCAATAGCTAAATTGAACACGCTCTAAGAACTGTGCAAAATAGATAAGTTGGCTTGTTTGTAAACAAACTTCTCCAACTTCCTAATTTTGCTTTGTTCTTTACGAGCTTTGTATCTTGATTTTACCAAACGTAAGCGATAACTTCCCCACCAACATTCTTTTGGCGTGCTTCTTTATCAGTAAGCAAACCTTCAGAAGTTGAAAGGATAGCAATTCCAAGTCCGTTAAGAACTTTTGGAAGGTCTTCACGTTTTTTGTAGACACGAAGTCCTGGTTTAGAAACACGTTTCAAGTTAGTGATAACTTTTTCACCGTTTGGTCCGTATTTAAGGAATACACGGATGATGCCTTGTTTGTCATCTTCGATGATTTCAACGTTTTTTACAAAACCTTCGCGTTTAAGGATTTCAGCAATCCCTTTTTTGATGTTTGATGCAGGTACTTCAAGTACTTCGTGTTTCGCTTGGTTAGCGTTACGAATACGAGTTAGGAAGTCTGCGATTGGGTCAGTCATAACCATTTTGTTTTTCTCCTCTTACTAGTAGTTTGCAAGTTGCACTTGCTAGTTAATACATGATACAAAGAGCGTAACAGCAAGAGCAAAAATAGGCAATTTGATGCAGGAGCTATGCTCCAAAGAAAATTGGTCTTTTTTGCCAAAGCTGTAGCTCGTGTTCAAATTGGCAAGCCCAACTGAACCCGGGCTAAACTCTGTGTGAAAAAGATAAACTTTCCTAGAAACTGCAGTTTCTTCGTCAAGTTTCCTATTTTCACTTAGAGTTTTGACGCCCTTGATATCTTAAATTACCAAGATGCTTTTGTTACACCAGGAATTTGTCCTTTGTAAGCTAATTCACGGAAGCAAACACGGCAAAGTTTAAATTTGCGGTAAACTGAATGTGGACGACCACATTTTTCACAACGAGTATAAGCTTGAGTAGAGAACTTCGCTGGACGTTTGTTCTTAGCAATCATTGATTTTTTAGCCATTAGATTTACCTCCTATATTATTTTGCAAAAGGCATTCCAAGGCCTGTAAGCAATGCACGTGACTCTTCGTCAGTGTTAGCAGTTGTTACGATAACGATGTCAAGACCACGAGTTTTGTCAACGTCATCGAAGTTGATTTCTGGGAAAATCAATTGTTCTTTCACACCAAGTGTGTAGTTTCCGCGTCCGTCAAATGATTTTGTTGGAACACCATGGAAGTCACGTACACGTGGAAGTGAAACTGATACCAATTTATCCAAGAATTCGTACATACGTTCACCACGAAGGGTAACTTTTGCACCGATCGCAACACCTTCACGAAGACGGAAGCCGGCGATTGATTTTTTAGCTTTAGTGATAAGTGGTTTTTGACCTGAGATAAGTGCCAATTCTTCAGCAGCTTTTTCAAGGCTTTTAGCGTTTGATACAGCTTCACCAACACCCATGTTCAAAACGATCTTATCTACTTTAGGCACAGCCATCACTGATGAGTAGTTGAATTGTTCTGTCAAAGCAGGAACTACTTCATTAAGATATTTTTCTTTTAAACGATTTGCCATTATACTTCTCCTTTCCTTCGTGATTAATCAAGCACTTCGCCTGATTTTTTGTTGTAGCGAACTTTTTTACCGTCTACAAATTTGTAACCAACACGACCAGCTACACCATTTTTGTCCAAAACTTGAACGTTTGATACGTGGATAGCTGCTTCTTTCTCGATGATACCACCTTGAGGAAGCTCGTTAGTTGGACGTTGGTGTTTCTTAACGATGTTAACACCTTCAACGATAACTTTGTTTACTTTTGGAAGGGCAGTAAGGACAACAGCTTCTGTTCCCTTATCTTTACCAGCGATTACGCGAACTTTGTCGCCTTTTTTTACAAACATTAGGTTTCTCCTTGATTTTTCTTACGCCCATAAGGGCACCCTGGAAGTGAATCCAGGGGACTAGTTTGTTTTTAAAAATTAAAGTACTTCTGGAGCAAGTGACACGATCTTCATGAAGCCACCTTCACGCAATTCACGTGCAACTGGGCCAAAGATACGTGTTCCGCGAGGAGTTTTGTCTTCACGGATGATAACTGCTGCGTTTTCGTCAAATTTGATGTATGAACCATCAGCACGACGAGCACCTGATTTAGTACGAACGATAACTGCTTTAACAACGTCACCTTTTTTAACCGCACCACCAGGAGTAGCTTGTTTTACAGATGCCACGATAACATCACCGATGTTTGCAAATTTACGTCCTGAACCACCAAGAACTTTGATAGTCAAGATTTCGCGAGCACCGCTGTTGTCTGCGACTTTCAAACGAGTTTCTGTTTGAATCATTTCAGTTTTCTCCTTTCAGGTTTGATTAGATGATGACCGCTTCTTCAACAACTTCTACAAGACGGAAACGTTTTGTAGCTGAAAGCGGACGAGTTTCCATGATACGTACGATATCGCCTTCTTTGGCAACATTGTTTTCATCATGAGCTTTGTATTTTTTAGAGTAGTTAATACGTTTACCATAGACTGGGTGGTTACGTTTTGTTTCAACTACAACTGTGATTGTCTTGTCCATTTTGTCAGATACAACACGTCCAACAAGAACTTTACGATTATTGCGTTCCATTGAAATTTCTCCTTCCCTAGTCTATTATTTCGCTTCAGATTGAACTGTTTTGATACGAGCGATTTGTTTTTTAACTTCTTTCAAGCGAGCTGTTTGTTCCAATTGACCAGTAGCAGCTTGGAAACGAAGTTCAAACAATTCTTTTTTCAATTCGTTTTCGCGCTTCGCGAGTTCTTCTTGAGAAAGACCACGAAGTTCTTTAACAAATTCTTTTACTTCATTAAGTTTCATGCCTTCTCCTTATTCTGCTTCACGTTTTACGAATTTACATTTAACTGGCAATTTGTGGCTAGCAAGACGAAGCGCTTCGCGTGCAATCTCTTCAGATACACCAGCAATTTCGAACATCACTTTACCACGTTTAACTGGTGCTACCCAACCTTCAGGTGCCCCTTTACCAGATCCCATACGCACACCGATAGCTTTAGCAGTGTATGATTTGTGTGGGAAGATTTTAATCCAAACTTTACCACCACGTTTCATGTAACGAGTCATGGCGATACGAGCAGCTTCGATTTGGCGGTTAGTGATCCAGTGGCTAGTTGTAGCTTGAAGACCGTATTCACCGAATGCTACTTCTTTTCCACCTTTTGCTTCACCGCGCATTTTTCCACGGAATTCACGACGGTGTTTAACACGTTTAGGTACTAACATTGGTTATTTACCTCCTTTAGTGTTTTTGCGAGCTGGAAGAACTTCACCACGGTAGATCCATACTTTAACACCAAGTTTACCGTATGTAGTATCTGCTTCTTCCCAAGCGTAATCGATATCTGCACGAAGTGTGTGAAGTGGAACAGTTCCTTCAGAGTATCCTTCAGCACGGGCGATATCTGCACCGTTCAAACGACCTGATACTTGAGTTTTGATTCCTTTAGCTCCAGCACGCATTGCACGTTGGATTGCTTGTTTTTGTGCACGACGGAAAGCAACACGTTGCTCCAATTGACGAGCAATACCTTCACCTACAAGGTGAGCATCCAAATCAGGTTGTTTGATTTCGATGATGTTGATGTGTACTTGTTTTCCAGTCAATTTGTTAAGTTTTGCACGGAGTGCATCAACGTTAGCACCACCTTTACCGATAACCATACCTGGTTTAGCAGTGTGAAGTGAAACGTTAACTTTGTTTACTGCGCGTTCGATTTCAATAGTTGAAACTGCTGCGTCAGCAAGTTCTTTTTGAACGAATTTACGGATTGCAAGATCTTCATGAAGGTAATCCGCGTATTCTTTTTCAGCATACCATTTGGCATCCCAATCACGGATGATGCCGACACGCATACCAATTGGATGTACTTTTTGACCCACGATTTTACCTCCTTATTTTTCTGCAACAGCTACAGTGATGTGAGCTGTACGTTTGTTGATTGGTGAAGCTGAACCTTTCGCACGTGGACGGAAACGTTTCATAGTTGGTCCTTCGTTTGCGAATGCTTCAGATACTACCAAGTTAGCTTTATCCAAACCAAAGTTGTTTTCAGCGTTAGCTACAGCTGAGTTCAAAACTTTCAAGATGATTTCAGCAGCTTTGTTTGGAGTGAATGTCAAGATTGCGATTGCATCGGCTACGCTTTTACCACGGATGTTATCAAGAACAAGACGTGATTTACGAGGTGAAACACGTACTGTACGAGCCATTGCTTTAGCTGAAGTAATTTCTGCCATTTATGTTCTCCTTATTTTCTACGTGTTTTCTTGTCGTCTGCAGCGTGACCTTTGTAAGTACGAGTTGGTGCAAATTCACCAAGTTTGTGACCTACCATGTCTTCTTGGATGTAAACAGGTACGTGTTTACGTCCGTCATAAACTGCAATAGTGTAACCAATGAAACTTGGGAAGATCGTTGAACGACGTGACCAAGTTTTAATAACTTTTTTCTTTTCGTCGTTAGCTTGAGCTTCAACTTTTTTCATCAAATGCTCATCGACGAAAGGTCCTTTTTTAAGACTGCGTCCCATTTTTATATTTTCTCCTTTAAATGTTGTACCACAGCGGCTTGCGCTCCTATGGAGCGCTACCGAGCTGGCGGATTTACTAGTTGCTTAAGCGACTAGTTTAATATTATTTCTCGTTGCGACGACGAACGATAAGTTTGTCAGATTTCGCTTTCTTGTTACGAGTTTTAAGACCAAGAGCAGGTTTGCCCCATGGAGTAGATGGTGCTTTACGACCAACTGGTGCTTTACCTTCACCACCACCGTGTGGGTGATCGTTAGGGTTCATTACAGAACCACGAACTGTTGGGCGGATACCTTTCCAACGGCTACGTCCTGCTTTACCAAGGTTTACAAGTCCGTGTTGTTCGTTTCCGACAACACCAACTGTAGCACGGCAAGTTCCAAGAATCATACGAACTTCACCTGATTGAAGACGAACAAGAACGTATTTACCTTCAGAACCCAATACTTGAGCAGATGCACCAGCAGCACGTACCAATTCACCACCACGACCTGGTTTCAACTCGATGTTGTGGATCAAAGTACCAACTGGGATGTTAGCAAGTGGAAGAGCGTTTCCGACTTTGATATCTGCTTCTGGACCTGAAACGATACGTTGACCTACTTCAAGACCTTTTGGAGCGATGATGTATGCTTTCACACCGTCAGTGTAGTGTACAAGAGCGATGTTTGCAGAACGGTTTGGATCGTACTCGATTGTTTTAACAACTGCTTCAACGTTGTCTTTGTTACGTTTGAAGTCAACCAAACGGTAGAAACGTTTGTGTCCACCACCTTGGTGACGAACTGTGATACGACCGTTGTTGTTACGACCAGCCTTGCTCTTCAATGCAACAAGCAATGATTTTTCAGGAGTGCTTGTTGTGATTTCAGCGAAATCCAAAGAAGTCATATTACGGCGACCGTTTGTTGTTGGTTTATAAACACGAATTCCCACGATATTTCCTCCTTAGATTATTCAGCTTCAGCAGCAAACAACTCGATTGCTTTAGAATCAGCTGTAAGTGTGATGATAGCTTTTTTAGTTTTGTTAGTAAAACCAGTGTAACGTCCAACACGTTTAGCTTTTGGTTTTACGTTGATTGTGTTAACATTGGCAACTTTAACACCTTCGAAAGCAGCTTCAACAGCTTGCTTGATCAAAAGTTTGTGTGCACGAGTGTCAACTTCAAATACATATTTGCCTGCTTCAAGTTGAGCCATTGAGCTTTCAGTGATTACAGGTTTTTTGATAACATCATACAAATTCATTATGCAAGAACCTCCTCGATTTTAGAGATAGCTGCTTGTGTGACAAGAAGTTTGTCGCTATTTGCGATGTCAAGAACACTTGCAGTTGTAGCAGTTGCAACTTTCACGTTTGGAAGGTTACGAGCTGAAAGAGCTGCGAATTCATTTCCTTCTTCAAGGATAACAAGAACTTTAGAATCGATGCTCAATGCTGCAAGAACTTTTGCAAATTCAGCAGTTTTTGGAGCTGTAAATGAAAGAGCGTCTACAGCTACGAATTTGTTTTCAGCAACTTTTTCAGAGTAAACTGATTTAAGAGCTAGGCGACGAACTTTTTGTGGAAGTTTGTAGCCGTATGAACGTGGAGTTGGTCCGAAGACAACACCACCACCACGCCATTGTGGTGAGCGGATAGAACCTTGACGAGCGCGTCCAGTTCCTTTTTGACGCCATGGTTTGCGTCCACCACCTGATACTGCAGAGCGGTTTTTAACAGCGTGTGTTCCTTGACGAAGGCTTGCGCGTTGGCTGATGATCACATCAAACACAACTGATTCATTTGGTTCAATACCAAATACTGCATCGTTAAGAACAACTTGGCCAGCTTCTTTACCAGTTTGGTCAAATAATGTTACGTTTGCCATTGTGACTGATTTCCCCTTTCTTTATTATTTACCAGCTTTAACTGCTGATTTGATAGTGATAAGAGATTTCTTAGCACCTGGTACGTTACCTTTGATAAGGATAACGTTCTTTTCTGGAACAACTTGTACAACTTCAAGGTTTTGAATTGTTACGCGGTCGCCACCCATACGTCCTGCAAGGTTTTTACCTTTGAATACGCGGTTAGGTGCAACAGGTCCCATAGAACCTGGACGACGGTGGTAACGAGAACCGTGAGCCATTGGTCCACGTGATTGTCCATGGCGTTTGATAACACCTTGGAAACCTTTACCTTTAGAAGTACCAGTTACGTCAACAACGTCTCCAGCCGCGAATGTTTCAACTGTGATTTCAGCACCAACTTCCAAGCCTTCAACGTTTTTGAATTCACGAATGAAGCGCTTAGGAGCCGTGTTAGCTTTTGCTACATGTCCTTTAGCAGGTTTGTTGCTCAATACTTCACGTTTGTCATCGAAACCAACTTGGATAGCGTTGTATCCGTCTGTTTCAACAGTTTTAACTTGAAGAACAACGTTTGGAGTTGCTTCAATAACTGTTACAGGGATCAATTCGCCAGCTTCAGTGAAGATTTGAGTCATTCCCACTTTTTTCCCTAAGATTCCTTTTGTCATGAGAAAATAGTTCCTTTTCTATATTTTTTATTCAAAAAGTTTTTAACGAGCGTTTTTTATGCTCAAGGTATCAAGCTTTAGATTAAAGTTTGATTTCTACGTTTACACCACTTGGAAGATCCAATTTCATCAAAGCATCAACTGTTTTTTGAGTTGGGTTAACGATATCGATCAAACGTTTGTGTGTACGCATTTCAAATTGTTCGCGAGAGTCTTTATATTTGTGAGTCGCACGAATGATTGTGTAGAGGCTACGTTCAGTTGGAAGTGGGATTGGACCCGCAACTTGTGCACCTGTACGAGTAGCTGATTCTACGATTTTTGCAGCCGCTGTGTCAAGCGTACGGTGTTCGTAAGCTTTCAAACGGATACGGATTTTTTTGTTTGCCATCTTTTTCTCCTTTTCGTCTATTTAAGATAATAGGCTAGCTCCACAAGAAAACCGACGCGGTGTTGCGTGGCAATGCAACCGAGCGTGTCGCAACCTCTTGCATCAAAGCTAAGGCTGTAATTTACAGCACCATAATAGAATAACACAAAGCCCCTGCGATTGCAAGGGATTTGTTGCTGTTTTTTTTAAATTTTTAACATGAAAATGTTTTCTTTTTTGATAGGTCATTTATTTAAATATTCTATGGAAGAAAGTTACTCTCTCTTCACCTGTTCATAGCTTTCTTTTCCGTCATTAAGCTTGTCCCAAATGACTACTTGCCCACTTTGAAGCGATTTTTGCACATCGATGATTCGTTGATTGGAAGAACCTCGAAACTGAAGCATGAGATTTCTTTTAGTTCGATCGTATCTTCCATCAACAAGAATATCAATCAGTGACAAGAGTTCCATTTTATCTGGAGTTTCCAACATCATTTCTTCCCAAGTGTAGCCGGTCCATGACCAGATGTCCTTGTCTGGCAATTCCTTCCGAATACGTTTCACGAGTGGCAAGAGAATGCCCGTATTAAGAAAGGGCTCCCCTCCCAGTAGGGTCAAGCCTTGAACATAGGGCTGGGCAAGGTCTGCTATGATTTGTTCTTCTAATTCTGCTGTATAGGGAATGCCTGCATTAAAGGACCAGGTAGCTACATTATAGCACCCCTCGCAGTGAAACATACAACCTGATACATAGAGAGAGTTACGCACACCTTCTCCATCTACAAAGTTAAAGGCTTTGTAGTCGATGATACGCCCTTGACTGAGTTCCTCGCTTTTCCATTCTTGTGGTTTTGGATTATTCATTCGCTACCTCTATCCAATAACGCTCAACTCCATTACGAACATCCTCAAGGAGCCCACCATTTGCTAAAATGACTGCTCTGCTAGCAGGATTATTCACGCTACAGGTCACAAGAGTTCTCTTGATGTTCTTTTCTTTAGCAACTTGCAAGCCCTGACGGAGAGTTTCCTTAGCATAACCCTTGCCTCTTTCAGATGGACGAATGGAGTAGCCAATGTGGCCAGCATAATTCAGTAAACCCTCATTCAGTCTCAATCGCAGATTCAAAAATCCTAAAGCACGATCTACATCATCAAATGATACAAATTGAATAGAAGGAACACGATTTTCAGGCAAGTTTATTCCCATTTCTTTATCCTGATTACTATTCAACCATTCCTCATAAGAAAAATTTTCTGTATCCCAGAAACCACCGTCGTGAGGTGACTGGGACCGTCCAAACTCTGCCATCATCTCTAAAACTGTTTCTTTATCTGCTAATCTTGGTCTGCGTAATTCCATCCTTACCTCCCACTATGAGAAAAGCGAGAGCTGACTCTCACTTTTATTTTTTCTTATTCTTGTTCAAAAATTGTTCTCTGAGACTGAGCAAGCGTTCTTTTTTACCAGCTCCACCTTTAGAGTGTTTCTCGTGATAGCGGGTCACTTGTGCGCGACCCTTATCGTCTAATTGATATTTTCCCATCTCATTTCTTTCTAATTTGTTACTTGATGTCCAGCTATTTTAATCGTTGAGCCATTCATGTGTTTGACACGCGCAGCGATTTCCTTGTGACGTCCATTGACCATAGGTCTCGCTTGAGGATTACCTAAGTAGCCACAAGTCCGTTTAACAACGTCTACTGTTTTAGGGTCACTATTGCCACAGTTTGGACAAGCAAATCCTCTCTCAGTTGGTTCAAAATCTCCTTCAAAGTCACACTTGTAGCAACGGTCGATTGGTGTATTGGTCCCCAGATAACCGACACGGTCATAGGCATAGTCCCACACTGCCTCCAGAGCCTTAGGATTTTGTTGAAGAACTGGATACTCACAATAGTGGATAAAGCCACCTGACGCACCTGCTTCTGGATAGACTTTCTCAAAGTCTAATTTTTCAAACGGTGTTGGATTTTTACGAACATCATAGTGGAAAGAGTTGGTGTAGTATTCCTTATCTGTAATATCAGGAATAGAGCCAAATTTCTCTGTATCTAGTCGGCAGAAACGGTCTGTCAAACTTTCAGACGGTGTTGAGTAGATAGAGAAATGGTAGCCATATTGGTCAGACCACTCTTCTACACGGCGTTTCATATCTCGAATAATGTCTAGCGTGAATTCCTTAGCATCTGGATTACTTTCCCAGCTATTACCAAAGAAAACAGTCGCTACTTCATACAAGCCGATATAGCCCAGCGAAACTGTCGCACGACGATTCTTAAAGAGCTGGTCAACACTCTCTTCTTTACCTAGACGATGGCCAAAAGCACCGTACTGATAAAGAATAGGAGCATTTGCTGGCGTCGCTTCCTTAGTACGTTCGACACGATAAACCAAAGCATCTTCTGCGATATTCATACGCTCGTTGAAGATTTCCCAGAACTTATTCATGTCTCCTTCCGATTCAAGGGCAATACGAGGCAGATTAACCGTCACAACACCCAGGTTCATACGACCTGAATTGACCTCGACACCATTTTCATCCTTCCATCCTTGGAGGAAAGAACGACAACCCATAGGTACCTTGAAGGAACCTGTCAATTCGATAATCTTATCATAGGACAAGACATCTGGATACATCCGCTTGGTTGCGCACTCTAGAGCCAAATGCTTGATATCGTAGTTGGGTGTCCCTTCCTCTAAGTTAAGGCCTCTTTTAAGCGTGAAAATAAGTTTAGGGAAGATAGCTGTGCGGTGTTCTGAACCAAGCCCATTGATACGAATGTTTAAAATTGCCTTTTGAATTTCCCGCTCAAAACGACTAGTTCCTAAACCAAAACCGAGCGAAGTAAATGGTGTTTGTCCATTTGAAGTGAAGAGAGTGTTGATTTCATACTCGAGAGATTGCATGGCATCATAGATGTCCTTTTGCGTTTTCTTCCAAGCGTAATCTTCCCGTTTTTCAGGCAAAACCCATTCTTCTGCATCTTTGAGGTGTTTTTGGTAATTCTTCTCTGCATAAGGCGCCAAAACTTCATCGATGCGGTCAGCTGAACAACCTCCGTACTGGCTAGAAGCAACGTTGGCGATGATTTGCGAAATCTGAGCAGTCGCAGTCTGGATAGACTTAGGACTCTCTACCTCTGCATTTCCAATCTTAAAACCATTGTCCAGCATACCCTTGAAATCAATCAAACAGCAATTGGTCATAGGTGTATAGGGGCTGTAGTCCAAATCATGATAGTGGATATCCCCCTTTTGGTGGGCATTGGCTACATGCTTAGGAAGCATTTGCAGTCCGATTGATTTCCCAACAATCCCTGCTGTCAAATCACGCTGGGTATTAAAGACATCACTGTCTTTATTAGCATTTTCATTGACAACTGCCTGGTCTTTGTTGAGAAGTTTATGGATACTAAAGTTAATATCTGTTGCTTTTGATCGCTCAAAATCCCTTTGTGTCCTATAAGTGATATACTCCTCAGCTAGCGCATATTCTTTGGCTTCAAGGAGTTCATGTTCTACGATATTTTGAATTTCATAAATCTTAACTCCCTTTGGAAAGCGACTATGAATTTCCGTGACAATACGCTCAGTCAGAGCATTTAGGCGCTTTTCGACTAAGGGTGTCACATCCATAACCTTGTCAGCCGCCTTGTGGAGAGCCTTGTCAATCTTGTCCACATCAAATACAACACGTCTCCCATCTCGTTTCTCGACGAAGAGAGTTGGCAAAATTGTAATTTTTTCTTCTAGTGCAATCATATGCATGCTCTTTTCTAAAATGTTCTTTCTAAAAAGTATTATACCACTCTAAAAAGAAAAATCAATATCTTGTGTTAAAAATCCTAAAATTTTTAAAAATACACAAGATATTGATTTAGTTATTTAGTTTTATAGACTTTGAATTCTGAGTAATCTGTCTTTACTGGTTGGTAATTTTCTTTCAAAATTGTTTCCACTTCAGACCAGACCGCTACCTTATCATTCACCACAATCACCTTGGGTTGTTTTTCTTTCAAGTCATTAATCAAGGTAGTTTTATTTTCTTCTGTATTCGTGTAGAAAAGAGGTGATAAGAACATGGAACCAGCCAAACGCTGGCTTTCCTTATAGATCTGAACATGAGAATCCCAAATATAGATTTGGTCTCCCTCACTTGTCTCTTGTTTTATTCTATCCACTACTTGATGTTGTTCACTATAAAAAGCTGGATGTAAGACAAAACGATCTACAAGAGGAATTGCAATTAGATAAACCACTACTAGAATCGGTAAGTAGAGATTTCCCTTCATAAATTTTTTCCATAAAGTTGGAACTTCCTCTCTTCTCCGACGACGTGCTATTCTTCCCGAGTGTTCCCCACGAATACTGGTTATCAAAAGAAGGAGTAAAAATGGAAGGATTAGAATCCAACGTGAACCGTGAAGAGGTTCTTGAGAAAAAAGCAACAAGGCTAGTACAAATAAGAAAACAAAGCTAGCTGGTACTGAGATAACATATAATCTAGATGCTTTAGATTGGAACAAACCAAGAAAAATAAGAATGAAAGCTCCTAATCCAAAGGTTAATAGACCATAAAATAAAGCATTCTCTACTAACTGGGGATTAGCAAAAATACGCATGGAAGCAAATGGATACAAAAATCTACTTAAAGCCTCTCCAAAACCTCCTGAAATGATGACATAGTAGCCTAAAGGATAAAATAGGAGAGAGGAACCAAGTGCTGCCGCAAAAAATTGATAAATTCCATGTATAAAGCGCCCATGTCCAACATTAAAGACCAATAAACCTACAGTTATCGCTACAATAAATAGAAGACTAGTTAGGGGTTCTATGAAAAATGATAGGGCTAAGAAAATACCCAAACGTAGAAATCCCTTGTCATGGTTAGGATTTGATAGATAACGCGCTACTAAAGAAAAGCCTGCAAATAAGAATGGAAGAGATACAATCGTAGCATAGCCTCCACCAAAACCGAGACCAGACACCAAAATATAAAATATTGTTAGGAGTTGTTTGGCTTGATCCCTCTGTCCCGTCAGATAGTCAGTTGCAGAAAAAAGGAAATACCCCCCTCCTAAGAGGGCTAGCCATTCTACCAAAGCAAAAAGGATGCCTCCTTGGGTAATGTAAAGTAGTAAGTAATAGAGAAGACCTTGACCAGCATAAGAGCTACTGTAGAGCTGTCCTCCCTGATGCAAAGCCCACCCTATATACAAATCCTGAGCCTGAGAAGGACTTACCATATCTAAAAGTAAAGGAAGCACCACAGAAAAAACCGTCGCAATCGTACTTCCAATGATGAGTCTAAAAAACGGGAAAGCTAGGCGCTCTTCTTTTTCCAGGTTCGATTCAAGATTCCTATCCAATCTATTTTCTATTTCATTACTCTGTATCGTTTCGGATACTTCTTCGATTCTGCCATATACAGCCATATCGTTTCTCCTATTCAATTTATCTGTCTTAGTATATCAAAAAGTCCTAGGATTGTCAGCTTGCGATGGCTGTTTGAGTGATTTTTTGCATAGTTTCACAAAGGTTTCAATTTCTCGAAATCTATGTAAATTCGTCTGTTTAAATGTCCTGATATAATCCAATTCTTTCTGAGTCAGCATCGTCCCCCCCCTATATCTTCTTATTCGTAAAAGACAAGAAAAATAGGACTGGTTTGTGTCCTAAGTCCTAGATTTCTTATAAAATCGGGGCGAATAACTGGGCAATCTCCTTAATCAATTTTTGATACCAGCTATTTTTTATCGTATGATCAAAAATTTCTTGCGATACTGAAAAAATCTCCTGGAAGTCTTTTTGAATCTCTGTTATTGATGCCGTTTTATATAGCAAAACTGCATTTTCATAGTGGTGAAGTAAACTTCTATAATCTAAGTTAATGGTTCCAACTGCAGCAAAGTCCTTATCCACTAGGATTTGTTTACTGTGGATAAAGCCTGGACTATACTCAAAAATCCTTACTCCTGCTGACAACAAATCCGGATAGGCCCCTCTTGTGATGAGTTGGATCAATTTTTTATCCGGAATAAAAGGGGTTACGATGCGGACATCAACACCCCTCATGGCCGCATTTTTAATACTCTCTGTTAAGTCATAGTCAATAATCAAATAGGGGGTTGTGATATAGACTAAATCAGTAGCCTGATTAATCAAACTTTGATAGACTTTTTTCCCTACCTGAGTACGGAATATGGGCTTGGGTCCGCTACCGTAAGGAATGCAGAGCCCTTGACCAGAACAAGGTTGGTTTTCCAAGTGATACTGGTCAAAATCGCTGATTTCCCCACGATTGATGTACCAAGTCATCAAAAAGAGACGGGTGAGAGACTTAACACCAAGACCATCTAAGCGAATCCCACTGTCCTTCCAGTAGCCAAAGCGTTCTACATGATTGATGTATTCATCGGCTAAGTTAATGCCTCCTGTATAAGCTACCTGACCATCTATGACAAGGATTTTACGATGGTCCCGATTGTTGTAAGCCACCGTCAGACGAGGAATTACCTTGTTAAACTTATGGGCTTCAATTCCTCGACTACGAAGCTGAATGGTATAGTCTCCAGGCAAAGTAGCCATACAGCCGATATCATCATAGAGCATCTTGATCTCTACTCCCTGAGCTGCCTTTTGTTCTAGTATGTCTAGTATGCTATTCCACATCAGACCTTCTTCAACAATATAGTACTCTAGAAAGATAAACTTTTCAGCTTTCTTGAGGTCTTCCAACATATGTTGCCACATGCTTTCACCCGAAGAAAAGAATTGTGAGTCTGTTCGATCATAGACATCGGCGTTGCTATCCATACTCAACAAAGATTTGATCACTCCGTAAGCCGCCTTATCATCTTCCTTCAATTTCTGGCGGAGAGCTTTACTGTTATCCTCCCGAAAATGCATGGAACCGAGTTTGTCCAACTGCTTGATTTCTTTTTTGGACAATCGCCTTTCACCAAACATCAGATAGAGCAAGGGGCCAATAACAGGTACAAAAGTTACCACTAACCACATCACTTTGCTTTCAGGCGCCATGGAACGATTGACAATCGCTACGATAGTCGCCATACTCATAAAGATTAAGAGAATGACCCATAGAATAGGAGCCATACGCCCTAAATAAAGAAAGAGACCAAAAACAAGACACAGTTCAAGTAGCATAATCGAAAGACTAAAGCCATACTTGGACATTAATAATTGAAATTTCCTATATTTCATATCCCCTCCTTGATATTTTGAATGGTAAAAACAGGTAATTGATACTAGTATAACTCAGGTATTCGATAGAAGGCAAGTATTTATAATCATTTTTCTGAGTAATCATAAAAGAGACCGAAAAATCCAGTCTCCTTCTAGTTTATTTTGATAAAACAATGCGATCAGACGCGTCTCTATCCATATCGTCAATAATCATCTGATTGCCATTGATTGTATAAATCTTGGCATCATCACCAATAATCATACGTTGATTAGCAGCGTCGAAGCTAACCTGCTTGATTTCTTGTTCCCCATCAGTTTCTACCTGTGTCCAGGTGCCAGTTGTTCCAGTTACCACTAAAGTGATACGGTCTCCTTCGTCCTGACCAGTATAAGTTCCATCAATATTAGTTGGTTGAGCCTCAGGCGTATTTTGTGAAGAACTTGTTGCTGCCTGGTTTGTATTTTCTGTAGAAGATGAAGCAGCTTGTGATTGTTGAGTTTGTTGTGTTTGCGGTTGGGCTGCTGGTTGTTGAACCTGTTGAGCTCTTTGTGAACAAGCTACTAAGAGACTAAGACTTGCTAAAGAAGCAAGAGAAAGTGTGAATGTTTTTAATTTCATGATGAATTTCCTTTCTGCTACCAATTTAGAGAATGTTCCTTCTAACTGGCAGTTCTCCTAGTATAACAAGTTCAAAAAAGGAGGTCAATTTATCTGCTCATGCTCCTGTAGGTGACCCCGTACTTCTGATATAAAATAGAGAGACCCTGTGACGAACAATAAGTCCTGCGCGTCGCTTCTTTCTTCAAAACTGCTAATAAATTCTCGGTAAGAAGGAATTACATCATAACCTAACACATCCTTTTCGTCCAAAGCCTCCTGATAGTCAAAGCCAGCCACCTTGAGTTCCACCTGTGGCAAATTCTCAGTCAGATAACCCAACATCCCTTGATAATCCTTGCGTTTCAAGGCTCCAAAAAGGATTTGAGGACGATAACCTTCCTGCTCTTTTTCTTTGATAAACTCAACCAAGCGAGTCAAGGCAGGGAGGTTATGAGCACCATCCAAGTAAATCTGTGGACGAATACGCTCCAAACGCCCAGCCCAATGAGTCTGTTTCAAGGCCTCTCTTACAGCTTGCTCATCAACAAATTCCCTTCCTTCTCTCATAAAGAGAAGAAATGCTTGTAGCGCCAAGGCCGCATTTTCCTGCTGATAGGCTCCCTCCAAGCCTATTTTCAACTGTGAAAGAGTACCCAAAGAACTTGAAAAATCACCCTTTAGCATTGAAAAATCCTGACCCGCCTGATAAAGTTCAACAGCTAAAGATTCGGCTTTTTTCTGACAAACAAGCCTAGCTTCTGGAGCCAGCTTAGCAATCACTGCCTTTTTACCAGCCTTGAAAATACCAGCTTTCTGCTCTGCGATTGCTTCTAGACTATCGCCCAGAGTCTCCTGATGGTCAAGTCCGATGGAAGTGATGATAGCAATCTCTCCAGTTACCACATTGGTCGTGTCAAGTAAGCCGCCAATTCCCACTTCTAATAAAACCAAATCCACCTCTTGCTCCCTAAAATAAAGAAAAGCAATCAAGGTCAGCAATTCAAAAAAAGACAATTGATCATGGATTTGCAGAAGCGTCTTTTCCATCTCCTTGACCTGCTCAGCTAAACGGATAAAGTCTGCATCAGCTATTGGTTGCCCATTAATGCAGATTCGGTCATTGATAGAGACGATATGAGGAGAGGTAAAAGTCGCAACTTTCTTTCCATGCCCCATAAATAATTCCTTCATAAAAGCAATGGTAGAACCTTTTCCATTAGTTCCTGTTACGTGGATAATAGGGTAAGACTTCTCGGGATTTCCTAACAAATCCACCGCTTGTTGCATTCGGCCCAAACCTGATCGAAAATTCAAACCAATCCGACTATGGAGCCATTCTTCGACTTCAAACATACACATCTCCTTGACAAAAGTCTAATCAATTATCTAGCAAAATTCCGCAGATAACAAAAAACGAGGCCAGGATTTTCGTCCCAACCTCTTACCTGGTTAGATAATAACTAGCTACTATGAATGTTAATCTGGGGTAAAAATTCTTCCCGGACGTTCCAACTCTTCCAATTTCTAGGAGTTGGGGTAAAAACGTCCACTAGACTGCCTGCGTTTATAATTTCTAGCGCAGGGCTAAACACGTCCACAGAACATTCCAACTCTTCTAATTTTCAGGAGTTGGGGTGATACAGTCTCCCAGACTTACCAGTTCTCTCTTATTTAAAGGAACTGGGGTAAAAATATCCACTGGACTGCCTGCATTTCTAATTTCTAGCGCAGGGCTAAACACGTCCACAGGACGTTCCAACTCTTCCAATTTCTAGGAGTTGGGGTAAAAATATCCCCCGGATATTTTTACTCCTCCATAAAACTGTTGAAGACTTCTTCAATCATGTTCCATTCGTCTTCTGAGTCTTCTGGGATTGGTTGCAATTCGCCTTCTGTTCCATCTTCGTTTTCAATGAATGAGTAAGCTTGGATTTCAACTTGTCCGTCTTCGTCTTCTTCTGCGTTAACTGGTACTAGAAGAACATAGTTTTTACCAAATTCTTCTTTTCCGTCAATGGTCAAAAGGATTTCAAACAAGGTTTCGTTTCCTTGTTCATCTACTAGTGTGATTAATTCACGTTCTTCGTGTTCGTGGTTATGATCGTGTGACATAGCCTCTCCTTATATTAAAATTTTCTATCTAAATAATTTTGTAAAATCAGCTGAGCTGCTAACTTATCAATGACTTTCTTTCGCTTATTACGACTGATATCTGCTTGTTCAATCAACATGCGCTCTGCAGCAACTGTTGTCAAGCGTTCATCTTGATAATCTACTGGTAAACCAAAAAGCTCTTCTAGCTTTGCTCCGTAGGCTTGACTAGCTTCCACGCGTGGTCCGCTTGTATTGTTCATGTTTTTAGGCAAACCCACTACAAATCGTTCCACCTTGTAAGTATCAACCAACTCCTTAACGCGGTCAAAACCAAATTGGCCTTGTTCCTCATTAATTTGGATGATTTCAAGCCCTTGAGCTGTAAAACCGAGTGGATCACTAATAGCCACCCCTACCGTTTTCGAACCGACGTCCAATCCCATAATTCTCATAGGTTATAGATCGACTCCTTGTCCTTTAAGGTAGTAGCGGACCAATTCCTCAACGATTTCATCACGCTCATACTTACGGATTTGATTTCGTGCATTATTATAACGAGGAACGTAGGCAGGGTCTCCACTCAATACGTAACCTACGATTTGGTTAATTGGGTTGTAGCCCTTATCGTTCAACGAAGCATAGACATCAGTCAAAGTTTCGCTAATTTCTTTTTTATTGGAATCGTCCAATTTAAAACGTACTGTTTCTTCAGTAAATCCCATTCTAACACCCTCTTTCCTTAGAATAGTACCATTATAGCATAATTCCTTACCTTCTACAATTCAGGCAGTCTATTTATTTGGATTTTCTACTGTTCTGTCGCACCATTTGCCAGTCTGTCTGAAATATATTTGCTTGGTTCATTCTTCAAGAGATTTTCTAAACCAATATTCTTCAGATATTCAGTCTGAGAAGCCTTCTTGACATCCAAAACTTGAAAATCATAACTAGTCGTTGTTTGAAGTTCTGTTGCACTCAATAATTTGGTTTCAAGCTTAAATCCTGCCAATTTACGTGCTTCTATAATAGATTGATCCTTATCTTCCGCCTCAAGAAGAGCTTTTTGAGTTTCCTCCACTCCATGTTGGTCAATGTAGGTCTTCAACTCATCAGATACTGGACGTTTTTGTTGAATGGTTAGGCTCAAAAAAGTCTTGTCTTTGTATGTAATGGTTTGGGTTTGCTGGCTACCATCATCTGACTTTGGCAAGACCAAAGTCTTGGTCACAACTGTATTCTTCTCTGCATTCTCAATAACTGGCAATGCCGACTGAAGCGTATCCTTTTCTGTTTTTGTAGCTGTACCAGTTTCTTTTTTCTGTCCGCAACCAACCAGGACAAAAAGGAAAGCTAGACTAACAAGAACTATTTTTTTCATTTTTTTCTTCTTTCTTTTTGATATTAAAATAGAATAAGACTGGGAGTTGCTCCCAGCCTTGATGTTTATAGAGCTGCACGCAAACGTGCTTCTGCATTTTCTACATTACGGACAGAGCGTGGTAGGAAGGCACGAATATCGTCTTCCTTATAGCCAACTTGCAGGCGTTTTTCATCTACAAGAATTGGGCTCTTTAAAATTCTCGGTGTTTCCATAATCAGATTGAGGACTTCATTGACACTCAAATCTTCAATATCCACTCCAAGGGCTTTGGCATAGCGATTTTTAGATGAAACGATGCTGGCTATTCCGTTATCTGTTTTGGTTAGAATATCCAGTAATTCTTCTCTCGTAATTCCTTCTTTACCAAGGTTTTGTTCTTTATAACTTAACTGGTGGGCATTGAGCCAGGTTTTTGCTTTTTTACAGCTAGTACAACTTGAGACTGTATAAATTTTAATCATGTACCTACCCCTTTCGCTACATGTTACTATCAGTTTAGTCTATTATACCATAAAAAACATCCGACTTGCGACCTATTTTTAAATTTTTTT